>NZ_JBDJAW010000014.1 GCF_039649665.1 Microbispora sp. ZYX-F-249
TCCGAGCGCGACTCCCACTTCCGGTGGCGGCAGTGGGCAGATCAGGGGTGTCGCCTCCGGACGATGCCTGGACGTGGCGAACGCGAGCACCTCGGACGGCGCTCAGGTGCAGCTGTGGGACTGCAACGGCCAGACCAACCAGACCTGGGCGTCCACCTCCGCCGGTGAGATCCGGGTGTACGGCAACAAGTGCCTGGACGCGGCGGGCTCCGGCAACGGCGCCAAGGTCCAGATCTACAGCTGCTGGGGCGGCGACAACCAGAAGTGGCGCGTCAACTCCGACGGCAGCATCCAGGGCGTCCAGTCCGGGCTGTGCCTCGACGCCGTCGGCGCCGGCACCGGCAACGGCACCCAGCTCCAGCTCTACTCCTGCCACGGCGGCACCAACCAGAAGTGGACCTGGAACCGATAGCCCGCACCCGTGGCCCGCGGAATCACCTTCGGCGCTCCGCGGGCCACGATCCGGCCACCCCATTGGCGTATGGACCTGGCCGTCGGTCTCCTGCCGCGTGGGCTGACCGCCAGGAACGGTGCGGCGCTCTCCGGGAGCGCCGCACCTTCCCGCTGTCCAGGTCTCCTTCATGGCCTCGGCGCGGATCGACCACGGCCGGCTCAAGCCGTCGGTGCCGTTCGAGGCGGACATCGACCTCACGGAGATCGACGCTCCTTGGGCTTCGCCCGCGAGCCGTCAGCCCCCGGCGGCCAAGTCGTCGCACGGCCGGAGGGCACAGGCGTCAGCGTCAGCCGCAGATGCTTCTCGCGTAATCCACGACCTGACCCTTCCTGAGAGTCCCCCCGGATATCCGCCGGCGATCTGGCCCGGCTTCAGCTCGTTCAATTCCTCCAACGTGGAGGACGAATGCCCGAAGTTCATCTCCTTACCCGAGCCCGGCCAGGCCACGAGGCGGGGGGCATCAGACGGGCGCACGATGTTCACGAAGTGACCATTGCCCCTCCCGTTACCCGCGGGTATCGTCCGGAGTTGAGCTTGGCTCACATTCACGCGCGTGACCAGCACTGCCACGGTCCCTTCACCCCCCGACATCGCGAAGGGAAGATCCCCCATGCACGCGCGCCTTCGACGGGCGATCATCGCTGCCGCCGCGCTGGCCCTGGTCGCCGTCGGCCTGCCCGCGGCACCGGCCGCCGCCGCCGCCCCCTATTACCCGCCCGACGACTACTGCCTGGGCCAGTGCGCGGACATCCTCCCGCCCGGCCAGAACGGCAACGCCACCCTCGTCGACATCCTGGGCAACCAGGCCCTCGGCACCTACCCCGCCCACAGCAAGGACCAGCTCGGCAGGTACGCCGACCTCATCTCCGGCTACACCGGGCTCACCGACGAGCAGATCTCCGCGTTCTTCAACGACAGCGGCTTCGGCGTGCCGGCGAACCAGGTCGACGGCACAGAGCGCCCGCGCTCGGACGTCACCATCGTCCGCGACAAGGCGACCGGCGTCCCGCACATCACCGGCACCACCCGGGAGGGCACCATGTTCGGCGCCGGATACGCCGGCGCGCAGGACCGCCTGTGGCTGATGGACCTCATGCGCCACGTCGGCAGGGGCGAGCTGACGCCGTTCGCCGGCGGCGCGGCCGGCAACAGGGAGCTGGAGCAGAGCGTCTGGCGCAACTCCCCCTACACGGAGGCCGATCTCCAGGCGCAGATCGACCGGTTGCGGACCGCCGGGCCCAGGGGCGCCCAGCTGTACGCGGACGTGCAGAACTACGTCGCCGGGATCAACGCGTACATCGACCGCTGCATGGCCGACCGCGACTGCCCGGGCGAGTACGTGCTGACCGGCCATCTCGACGCGATCACGAACAAGGGTGGCCCGGAGGACTTCCGGATGACCGATCTGATCGCGATCTCCGGCGTGATCGGCGGCCTGTTCGGCGGTGGCGGCGGCGCGGAGATGCAGTCGGCCCTCGTCCGCGTGGCCGCGCGGGCGAAGTACGGCGCCGCCGAGGGGGACAGGGTGTGGGCGGCCTTCCGCGCCCAGAACGACCCGGAGACCGTGCTGACCCTGCACGACGGGCAGAGCTTCCCCTTCGGGGCGGCGCCGTCCGGCGCGACCGGAGTGGTGCTGCCCGACGCCGGCACGACCGCGCCGGTCGACATCACGGCCAACGAGACCGGCACCGCCACCTCCGCGACCACGCAGGCCGTCAGCGCGCTCACCGGGCTCACGGTCGACAATTCCAAACCGGGCATGTCCAACGCCATCGTGGTCTCGGCCGCAAAGGCGACCGGCGGTCACCCGATCGCCGTGTTCGGCCCGCAGACCGGCTACTTCGCGCCGCAACTGCTCATGCTGGAGGAGCTGTCCGGCCCCGGCGTCCGGGCACGCGGCGCGGCGTTCGCCGGGCTCAACCTCTACGTGCTGCTCGGACGCGGGACCGACTACGCCTGGAGCGCCACCTCAGCCGCCGAGGACATCACCGACACGTACGCGGTGACGTTGTGCGACCCGAACGGCGGCGCGCCCACGGTCTCGTCGGACCACTACCTCTACCACGGCGCCTGCACCGCGATGGAGACGCTGAAGAAGACCAACTCCTGGAAGCCCAACACGGCCGACTCCACCGCCGCCGGGTCGTACGACCTGGTCGTCAAGCGCACCAAGTATGGCCTGGTGACCTGGCGGGGCACGGTCGGCGGCGTGCCGACGGCGTTCACCACGCTGCGCTCGACCTACCAGCACGAGGCGGACTCCGCGATCGGGTTCCAGATGTTCAACGACCCGGCCGAGATGGGGTCGGCGGACGCGTTCCGCAACTCGGCCTCCACCATCGGCTTCGCGTTCAACTGGTTCTACGTGAACTCCGCCGACGCGGCGTACTTCATGTCCGGCAACGTCCCCGTACGGTCGGTGGTGTCCGACCCGAACCTGCCCATGGCCGGCGACTCCGCGCACGAGTGGGGCGGCTTCGACCCGGCGGCCAACACGGCGTCCTACCTCCCGCCCTCGGCGCATCCGCAGGCGGTCAACCAGGACTACTTCGTGAGCTGGAACAACAAGCAGGCCAAGGACTTCGGCGCGTCGGACGGCAACTTCAGCTTCGGCGCGGTCCACCGGGGCGACCTGCTCGACGCGCCGGTGAGAGCGGCCCTGTCCTCGGGCACCCTCGACCGCGCCGGAGTCGTGAAGATCATGGCGTCGGCCGCGACGACCGATCTGCGCGGATGGAAGGTGCTGCCCAAGCTGCTGCGCGTCGTGAACAGCGCCGCCATCTCCGATCCCGCTCTGGCCTCGGCCGTCGCCAAGCTGTCCGCCTGGGCCGCCGCCGGCGCCAAGCGGCAGGAGACCTCGAAGGGCAGCAAGACGTACGCGCACGCCGACGCCATCCGGATCTTCGACGCGTGGTGGCCGAAGCTGGTCCGGGCGCAGTTCCGGCCCGGACTGGGCGACGGGCTCTACCAGGCGCTGGTCAACGCGCTGCAGATCAACGAGTCGCCCTCCGGGCACCAGCAGGGCGACGTCTCCTCGCTGCCCGGCTCGGCCAACGAGGCACAGGCCCACAAGGGCTCGTCGTTCCAGTACGGCTGGTGGGGCTACGTGGACAAGGACATCCGGGCCGTGCTCGGCGACCCGGTGGCCGCTCCCCTGCCGGCGACGTACTGCGGGGCCACCGTGGCGGCCTGCCGTACGGTCCTGTTGGACAGCCTGGCGGCCGCGCTGGCCGAACCGGCGGCGACGACCTACCCGGGTGACGACTCCTGCTCGGCGGGCGACCAGTGGTGCGCCGACGCCGTCCGGCAGTCCCCGCTCGGCGGGGTCAAGCACTCGCTGATCTCGTGGCAGAACCGGCCGACCTACCAGCAGGTGGTCTCGTTCCCCGCGCACCGCGGCGACGACGTGACCGACCTCGCCCTGGGCCGTACGGCGAGCGCGTCGAGCACGCAGGGTTCCTACAGCCCGGCCAAGGCCGTCGACGGAGACCCCGGCAGCCGGTGGGCCAGCGCGTGGAGCGACAACCAGTACATCCAGGTCGATCTCGGCTCGGCGAAGACCGTGAGCCGGGTGATCCTGCGCTGGGAGGCGGCGTACGCCTCGTCGTACCGGATCCAGACCTCGGCGGACGGCACGACGTGGACCACCGTCGCGCAGACGACCACGGGCGACGGCGGCGTGGACACCGTCACGTTCGCGCCGGGCGCCGCGCGCCACGTGCGGATGCAGGGGGTCAAGCGGGGCACCGGCTACGGCTACTCGCTGTACTCCTTCGAGGTGTACGGCAGATAGGACGGTCAGCCCGGCTCGCGCCAGCCCTCGCCCTCCTCGGCAAGGGCGTCGAGCCGGGCGAGGCCGGCCGGGCCGAGGGCGCCGTCCGGGTCGTCCACCACGACCACCCACTGGGCGTCCTCGGCGTCGTCCTCGCCGGCGAGCAGCTCACGGACGACGGTGGGCACGCCCAGCGCCGGGAACAGCTCGGCCACGGCCTCGGCGGACTCCTCCGCGCTGTCCCGCTCGGGGAACACCAGCAGGTGACGCACCGCTCCTCCGGAAATCGCTCGCTCCCCCGACTGCCCATGGCGCCGGGGGGCGACATGGCGGCGGGTGCCGGCCGGTGCGCGTTCGCACCGCCGCCGGCACCCGCCGGTGGATCGTGCTCAGGCGCCGCGGAGCTGCGCTCCGGTGCGCTGGGCGGCGACGGCGACGGCGGCGTCCCTCGCCGCCGTCGTCTCCTCGGCCGTGAGCGTGCGGTCGGAGGCCCGGAACCGCAGCGTGTAGGCCAGGGACTTGTTCCCCTCGCCCACCTGCGGGCCCGTGTAGACGTCGAACAGCCTGATCGACTCGAGCAGCTCGCCCGCGCCTTCCCGGAGGGCCGCCTCGACCTCGGCGACCGGGACCGATGTGGAGACGGTCAGTGCGACGTCCTGCGTCGCCACCGGGTAGGCCGAGACCGCGGGCGTCTCCACCGGCCCGGCGGGGACCAGCAGCGACAGCTCCAGCTCCATCGCGCAGGTGCGCGGCGGCAGCCCGTAGGCCTCGACGACCCGGGGGTGCAGCTCGCCGGCGTGACCGGCCAGAACCTGCTCACCGGTCTCCACGTCGGTCACGGTCAGCGCGGCGCAGCGCCCCGGGTGCCACGGCTCGTGCCGGTCGGCCCGGACGCCGAGCTCCACGCCCGCCGCCCGCGCGACCGTGCGGGCCGCCTCGACTGCGTCCGCCCAGGACGCCTGCCGCCCCTGGCCCCACCAGCCGGAGCGCTCGAACTCTCCCGCGAGCACCACGGCCACCCTGAGCGGTTGTCTCGGCAGCGCCGTCTCGATCGCCGCGAGCTCCTCCTCGGTGGGCCTGCGGTCGACCGCGAGGACCGGTGCCGTGGCGGGGGCGTCCGGCTCCGGCCGGTAGACCAGCCCGGACTCGAACAGCGCCGCGTCGGCGAAGCCGCGGCCCACGTTGCGCACCAGGGTCTTCAGCAGCCCGGGCAGCAGCGTCGTCCGCATGTACGGCTCGTCCTCGCTGAGCGGGTTGACCAGCCGGGTCGCCCGCCTGCGGGGGTCCTGCTCCGGCAGCAGCAGGTTGTCGAGGTCGCGCGGCCCCATGAACGGGTAGGCGAGCACCTCCACGTATCCCGCGTGGGCCAGGGCCCGGCCCACCCGGCGGCGCAGCCGCTGCTCCTCCGTCAGCCCGCCGCCGGCGGGAGCGGGCGGCAGGACCGACGGGATGCGGTCGTACCCCTCCAGCCGGACGACCTCCTCCGCGAGGTCGTTCGGGTCGGTCAGGTCGGGGCGCCACGTCGGCGGCGTGACGGTGATCAGGTCGTCGCCGTGGACGGCCAGCCGGCCGGCGAGGTCGCCGGAGGCGAGCACGCCGGTGGCCGCGACGCCGGTCCCGGTGGCGGCCGCGGGCGCGGCCCCCTCGGTCACCGTGCAGCCGATCTGCTCCAGCCTGCGGATCACGGTCTCCCGCTCGTACGCCACGCCCGCCACGCGGCTGGGGTGGTCGACCGGAATGGTGATCCGAACCGGGGACACCTCCGCCTGGGCGTGGGTCACTCCCGGGTCGGCGACGGCCCCGCCCAGCTCGGCCAGGAGCCGGACGGCCCGCCACGACGCGGCCAGCGGCAGCTCCCGGTCGACGCCGCGCTCGAACCGCTTGGACGCCTCGCTGACCAGGTTGTGCCGCCGCGACTCGCGGGCGATGCCGGTGGCGGAGAAGTGCGCCGCCTCGATGACGATGTCGGTCGAGGTGTCGGAGATCTCCGTGTGCAGGCCGCCCATCGTGCCCGCCATGGAGATCGGGCCCGAGTCGTCGGTGATGAGGATGTCCTCCTCGTGGAGCGTGCGCACCACGTGGTCGAGCGTCTCGAGCTTCTCGCCCGGCCGGGCCCGCCGTACGACGATCGGGCCGGACAGGCGCGACCGGTCGAAGGCGTGCAGGGGCTGGCCGAGCTCCAGCATCACGTAGTTGGTGACGTCGACGGCCAGCGAGACCGAGCGCATGCCGGCGCGGGCCAGCCGCACCCGCATCCACAGCGGGGACTCGGCGGCCGGGTCGAACCCGGTGACCGAGCGCAGCACGAACCGGTCGCAGGCGGTCGGGTCGGCGATCGCCGCCGGCCAGGACTCGCCGCCGTCCGCCGGTGCCTCGACCGCGGCGGGGTCGCGGAACGGCACGCCGAACGCGATGGCCGCCTCACGCGCGACGCCGCGGATCGACAGGGCGTATCCGCGGTCGGTGGCGACCTCGAGTTCGAGCACGTCGTCACGCAGGCCGAGCAGCTCGACCACGTCCGCGCCGATCGGGGTGTCCTGCGGCAGCAGCAGGATGCCCGGGGAGGACTCGGCGATGCCGAGCTCGGCCTCCGAGCAGATCATGCCGTCGGACAGGCGCCCGTAGGTCTTGCGGGAGCCGATCTCGAAGCCGCCGGGGAGCACCGCGCCGGGCAGCGCGACCGGCACCACGGCGCCCTCGGAGAAGTTCGTCGCGCCGCACACGATCTCGCGCGGCGCCGCCTCCCCCACCTCGACCTTGCAGTGCCGGATCGGCTTCTTGAATCCGGTCAGCTCCTCGATCTCGAGGACCCGGCCGACCACGACGTTCTTGATCTCGTGGCCGTGCGAGTGGATGGCCTCCAGCTTGAGGCCGGCGGCGGTGAGCCGGTCGGCCACCTCCTGGGCGGTGACCGCGGGGAGATCGACGTACTCCCGCAGCCATGAAAGCGGGACCTTCATCAGACCTCCATCCCGAACGGCAGGGTGAACCGGATGTCGCCCTCGACCATGTCACGCATGTCCTCGGCGTTGTGGCGGAACATCAGCGTCCGCTCCACGCCCATGCCGAAGGCGAATCCCGAGTAGACGGCGGGGTCGACGCCGCAGGCGATCAGCACGCGCGGGTTGACCATGCCGCAGCCGCCCCACTCGATCCAGCCCTCCGACTTACAGGTGCGGCAGGGCGGGTTGCCCGGCACCGCCGACGAGCCCCGGCAGACGAAGCAGCGCAGGTCGAGCTCGGCGGACGGCTCGGTGAACGGGAAGTAGTGCGGCCGGAAGCGGGTGGTGATCCCCGCGCCGAACATCACCTCGGCGAACCGGTCGAGCGTGCCCTTCAGGTGCGCCATCGTCAGCCCCTTGTCCACCGCCAGGCCCTCGACCTGGTGGAAGACCGGTGTGTGCGTGGCGTCGAGCTCGTCGGTGCGGAAGGTCTTGCCCGGCGACACGACGTACACGGGCAGCGGGCGCGACAGCAGTGCCCTGATCTGCACCGGCGACGTCTGCGTGCGCAGCACCTTCCCCGACTCGACGCTCTCCACGAAGAACGTGTCGTGGTCGGACCTCGCCGGGTGGTCGGTGGCGATGTTCAGCGCGTCGAAGTTGAACCACTCGCCTTCGAGCTCGGGCCCCTCGGCCACCTCGTAGCCCATCGCGACGAAGGCGTCGGCGATGCGCTCCTGGAGGGTGGTCAGCGGGTGCCGGGCGCCGCGCGGCGCGCGGTCCCAGGGCAGCGTGACGTCGACGGTCTCCTCGATGAGGACCCGCGCGTCCCGCTCGGCCTCCAGCTCGGCCTGGCGGGCGGCGAGGGCTTCGCCGATGGCCTTGCGCGCGGCGCCGATCCGCTTGCCCGCCTCGGCGCGGGCGGCGGGCGGCAGTGCGCCGATCTCACGGTTGGCCAGCGCGATCGGCGAGCGGTCGCCCACGTGCGCGAGCCTGGCCTGCTTCAGATCGTCGAGGTCGTGCGCCGCGGCGATGGCGGCGAGGGCGTCGGCCTGAGCCCGCGCGACCTCGTCGGCGTGCAGCGGCGTCACCTCGACCGGGTCATAGGTGTTCGACAAGAGAGAGCTCCGTATCCAGGGGCCTGCGAGCGCCCTGCGCTCAGCGGCAACGAGTCTAGTCCGATCAGCCCACCGGGCCGTCCTCCGCGTGGGGAGCCTGTGGAAAAGGCTCAGGCGAAGTCAGGGGTGCCGGTGGGCAACGTAAATCGGAACTCCGCGCCGCCGCCGGGCGCGCGCTGCACGCTGATCGTGCCGCCGTGGGCCTCGATGAGGCCCTTGACGATGAACAGGCCGAGGCCGGTCCCCCCGCGGCGACGGCCGTTGCCCCGCCAGAACTGGCGGAAGACACGGCCGACCAGCTCGGGCGCCACGCCCTCACCCTGGTCCCGCACCGACACCGCCACTCCCCATTCGACCGGCTCCACCACTATGGTCACCGTACCGCGTCCGTGGCGCACCGCGTTTTCCACCAGGTTCGCGAGAACCTGGTCAATCTTGTCCTGGTCGAGCCACATCTCGGGCAGCTCGCCGAGAACCTCCAGCCGGAAGCGGTCCTCCGGCTCCCCCGCCGCCACCCGGCCCGCGATGATCCTGCGGGCCCGGGTCGGCACGTCCACGATCTGGCGGTGGATCTCCACCCTGCCCGACTCGATGCGCGAGACGTCGAGCAGCTCGGTGATCAGCCGCGTCACCCGGTCGGCGTCCGCGTTGACGGTCTCCAGCATCACGCGCTTCTGGGCGTCGGTGAAGCGGTCCCACTTGGCGAGCAGCGTCGCGGTGAACCCCTTGACGCTGGTCAGCGGCGAGCGCAGCTCGTGGGCCACGGTCGAGACGAGATCGGCCCGGCTGCGCTCGATCCGGGCGCGCGCCGAGGCGTCGCGCAGCGTGATGACCACGCGTGCGACCCGCCCGCCGCGGCGCGGGGTGCGGACGAAGCGCGCGGCGACGAGCATCTCCTGGCGGCCGGGCAGGTGCAGCGGCCGTTCCGGCTGGCGGCTGCGCGTGGACAGCCCGCCCTGCGGGTCGAGCCACTTCCACCAGTCACGGCCGTCCTGGTCGCGCAGCGGCAGCACGTCGCCGATGAGCCTGCCCACGGCCGCCTCGCGGGTCACGCCGGTGAGCCACTCGGCGGCCCGGTTGACCACGAGGATCACGCCGTCGGCGTCGGTGGCGACGAGGCCGTCGGGAAGGTCGTCGGCGTCGATGTGCGCCCGCCCTCCGGGGTCCCCCTCAAGGGCGCCGCCGGGGGTGTCGTCACCTCGCACGAGACCGCCTCCTCGAGCTCCGGAACTGCGCGCGCCGCCGGGTTCTGCGCGACTCCTTCGCCGACAATAGCGGGTTTCCCGGGCTCGGCAGCAGCCTCAGGAGGCGGGGGTAGTGGGATCTTCCACGGAATGTAAGGTCTGCCGCTGAACGCGTGCGGAGGCGTACAGGCAGACCGCCGCGGCGGTGGCGAGATTGAGGCTTTCCGCCCGTCCGTAAATGGGGACGCGGACGACCTCGTCGGCCAGCGCGAGGAGCTCGGGCGGCAGTCCCCACGCCTCGTTGCCGAACAGCCAGGCGGTGGGCGCGTCGAGGGCGACCTCGTCGAGCGTCCGGGTGCCCGCGCCGTCGGCCGCGAGCACGCGCAGCCCCGCCTCTTTGGCGTGCCGTACGGCGTCCGCGACGGAAGTGCCGGTCACGACCGGCAGATGGAACAGGCTTCCCGCGCTGGCCCGCACGCACTTGCCGTTGTACGGATCCACCGACGCGTCGGTGAACACCACCGAGTCGGCGCCCGCCGCGTCGGCCGTACGCAGGACCGTGCCGGCGTTGCCGGGATCGCGCACGTGGGCGAGGATCGCCACCAGCCGCGCCCCGCGCGGCACCGCCTCGGACAGCGGGACGTGCACGAAGCGGCACACGGCCAGCAGGCCCTGCGGGGTGACGGTCTGGGTCAGCTCCGACATGACCTCGCCGCTCGCGCGGTGGACGGGGACGCCCGCCGCCAGGGCGTCGGCCACGATGTCCGCGTGCCGCGTCTCCGCCTCGACCGTCGTGAACAGCTCGATCGTGACGTCCTTGATCGCGAGAGCCTCGCGGACGGCCTGCGGCCCCTCCGCCAGGAACGCCCGGTCACGATCCCGGAACGCGCGCTTGGTCAGCCTGCGGGCCGCCTTGACGCGCGGCGACTTGATGTTGGTGAGCTCCGCCATGCCCGCTCATTCCCCCCTCGACGTGGACGAGGGCCCGCCGCAGGCGGCGGGCCCTCGTCGAAGCAGGTGTCAGGCGACCGGCGCGTTCACGTCGGACGGGAGCGCCTTCTTGGCGGACTCGACCAGCGTGGCGAAGGTCTGGGCGTCGTTCACCGCGAGGTCCGCGAGGATCTTGCGGTCCACCTCGATGCCGGCCAGGCGCAGGCCCTGGATGAACCGGTTGTAGGTGATGCCGTTGGCCCGGGCCGCGGCGTTGATCCGCTGGATCCACAGCCGGCGGAACGTGCCCTTCTTGTCCTTGCGGTCCCGGTACGCATAGGTCATCGAGTGGAGCATCTGCTCCTTGGCCTTGCGGTAGAGGCGCGACCGCTGCCCCCGGTAACCGCTCGCCCGCTCGAGGACGACCCGGCGCTTCTTCTTGGCGTTGAGCGCCCGCTTCACGCGTGCCATGTTGTTCTATCTCCCCGGGTCGTTACTTCGCGAGCAGCTTCTTGATCTTCTTGGTGTCGGCGTCGGACATGACGACGACGCCCTCGAGACGGCGCGTGCGAGTGGACGGCTTGTGCTCGAACAGGTGCTGCCGGTTGGCGCGGCGGCGGACAACCTTGCCGGATCCGGTGAGCCGGAACCGCTTCTTCGCACCGCTGTGCGTCTTCATCTTCGGCATCTCAGCCGTCTCTCCTCTTTCGTCCGTGCCGACGGCCCGGGCCGGTGACCCGGGCCGGCGGCCTGCCTTACTCCGCGAGACCGCCCCGGTCTCGGTTTCCGTGTACGTCTGCGGCGCCCCGCCCGGTGGTTCAGGCGGGTGTCACTGCGGCTGCGCGGCCTGCTCTTCGGCGGGCTCCGCCTCCGGCTGGTCGGTGCCGCGGGCCTTGGCGGCGGCCTTCTCGGCCTTCGCCTCGGCCTTCTTCTTGTGCGGCCCGATCACCATGATCATGTTGCGACCGTCCTGCTTCGGCTGCGACTCGACGAACCCCAGGTCGGTGACGTCCTCGGCGAGGCGCTGCAGGAGCCGGAAGCCCAGCTCGGGCCGGGACTGCTCGCGGCCCCGGAACATGATCGTGACCTTGACCTTGTCTCCCGCCTTCAGGAAGCGCACGACGTGACCCTTCTTGGTCTCGTAGTCGTGCGGGTCGATCTTCGGCCGGAGCTTGATCTCCTTGATGATCGTGTGCGCCTGGTTACGGCGGGCCTCACGCGCCTTCATGGCCGACTCGTACTTGAACTTGCCGTAGTCCATGAGCTTGCAGACGGGCGGGCGGGCCGTGGCCGCGACCTCCACCAGGTCGAGATCGCTCTCCTGGGCCAGCTTCAGCGCGTCGCCGATGGAGACGATGCCGACCTGTTCGCCGTTCGGGCCGACGAGGCGCACCTCGGGCACACGAATACGGTCGTTGATGCGGGGCTCGGTGCTGATGGGACCTCCAAAAGACTTCCGCTTGTCTCGACCGCGCGGGGCAAACAAAAACCCCGCACGTCACGCATGCGGGGTCACTGAGCTCTCCTGCCGAAAACTCCGGTGTGATCCTGAACCCGTCCGCCTTTCGGCGGAGCAGGTGGGAGGAGGACCTCCGCTTGCGCGTCCAGCTCATGCCGGACCGATCGAGTTCCTACGCTACCACAAACCCGAATGTCTCTCGACGTATTCCTGCCCGGGCGCGACGCAGCTCAGGAGGCCGCCCGGCGTGCGATCTCGGCCTCGCCGGCGGCGCGCATCGCCTCCACCGGCACGTCCGCGCGCCCGGTCATCAGCTCGACCTGCCGCACCGCCTGGTGCAGCAGCATGGGGAAGCCCCCGACCACGGCGCGCCCGCGCGCGCGTACGGCCGCGGCCAGCGCGGTCGGCCAGGGCGCGTAGACGACGTCGAAGACCGCCGCCTTCTCGGGCAGGCGCGCCGCGACCCGCTCGGCCAGCGCGTCGGCCGCGCCGGACGGCAGCGTGGAGACGATCAGATCGGCCGCGGCGTCGAAGTCGTCGAAGGACCGCACGGTCACCGTCGTGCCGAGGCGCTCGGCGACCCGGAGGGTCTCCCCCGCGCGGGCCGGGTCGCGCACGACGAGCGTGACCTCAGCGAGCCCCGTCTCCCGCAGGGCGGCGACGGCCGAGGCCGCCGTGGCGCCGCCGCCGAGGACCACCGCGGAGGCCGGTGCGGGCACACCCGCCTCCGCGAGCGCCCGCACGATGCCGTGGACGTCGGTGTTCTCACCGTGCCGCGCGCCGTCCTCGCCGAAGACCACCGTGTTGGCTCCCCCGACGGCCAGCGCGAGGTCGGAGACGGTGTCCAGCAGCGGGAGCACGGCGCGCTTGAGCGGCATCGTGAGCGACAGCCCGGCCCACTCGGGGCCCAGGCCGGCCATCAGGCCGGCGAGCCCGTCCTCGGCGCACTCGATCGCGTCGTAGCGCCAGTCGTCCAGGCCCATCTCCGCGTACGCCGCCCGGTGCAGGACCGGGGACAGCGAGTGGGCGATCGGGGAACCGAGGACCGCGGCCCGGCGGCCGTTCCCCCGGCCGGGTTCGGTCATTTGTTGTTCCGGTTGAACTCGTCGCGCAGCTTCCAGAACTCCGACTCCTTGTCGGTGAACTTGGTGATGCCCCGCTTGGGGTCGACCGTCACGAAGTACAGCCAGTTGCCGTCCGCCGGGTGCAGGGCGGCCTCGATCGCGTGGTCGCCGGGGTTGGCGATCGGGCCGGGCGGCAGGCCGAAGTACTTGTAGGTGTTGTACCGCGAGGTGCTCTCCAGGTCGGCGTGCGAGGCCGCGATGCCGTACTTGTTCAGGCCGTACATGACCGTGCTGTCCATGCCCAGCTTCATCTGGGGGTTGGAGCTCAGCCGGTTGTAGATGACCCGGGCGACCTTCGGCATGTCCTCGGCGCTGCCGGACTCCGCCTGCACGATGCTGGCGATGATGATGATCTGCCTGGCGGTGAAGCCCAGCTGCTTCGCCTGCCCCTCCAGGTCCACCCGGTCCGCGGTCTGGTTGAACCGGTCGACCATCTTGGTGAGGATCTGCTGCGGGGTGAGCTTGCTGCTGATCTCGTACGTGGCCGGGAACGCGTAGCCCTCCAGACGGCCCTTGGCGTACGCGGGGAGCCCGATGTCGGCGCGCGCGGCCTTCTTGAACTCCTCGACCGGCTTGCCCGTGGCGGTGGACAGCTCCTCGTAGATCTTGCTCAGCCGCAGCCCCTCGCGGATCGTCAGCCGGTTGAGCATCCGGTTCTTGGGGTCGAGCAGGGCGAGCGCGGACTCGGCGGACATGCCCTTGCGCATCTCGTACTGGCCCGGCTGGAGCGAGGAGCTCTTCCCGGCGGCGCCGATGGCGTTGACGAACGCCCGCGCGCTGGCCACGACGCCCTCGTCCTCCAGCATCTGGGCGACGTCGGTGGCGCTCGCGCCCTCCTCGATCTCGACGACGACCTCCCCGCGCCCCTCCCCGGTGTAGTCCTTGGGGATCATCACGCCGCGCGCCCAGGTGAATCCGAAGTAGCCGAGGCCGCCGAGAACGCCGACGATGATCACAACGGCGAACAGCGTCGCGACCCTGCCCTTGCGCCGCTGCTTCTTGCGGCGTCTGCGGCTGCGCCGCTGCTGGGTACGGCTGCCAGAGGGCCGGCGCCGGGGAGAACCGTCGTCGTCCTCGGCGCCGAGCAGGAAGTCCATGTCCAGATCATTCATAGTGCGCTGGCCAATCTCTCGGTACGAGAGGCCTCCCGTCAAGCGAGTGTGCCAAACCGAGGGGGTTCGGGACAGGGGGTTCCGCGGGGGGCGTTCCCGATATATGGAGCCCCGCCCGGGGGCGGCGGGGCCGGTGCGGACGCACCGGGCGCGCTCCGGAACCCCCGCGGGCCGGCGCCGCGCGGATGCCCCGGGAGGCGATCAGTTCGTCCCGAGATACCTGTTCAGCTCCTCCCGATATTTCCTGAACTCCGCCTCTTTGTCAGTGAATTTGGTGATTTTACGACGAGGATCAGTGGTCACGAACCAGTACCACGTGCCCTCGGCGGGATGGAGCGCGGCGACGAGCGCGCTCTCTCCCGGGTTGCCGATGGGTCCCGGCGGCAGCCCCGGCCGCGCGTAGGTGTTGTACGGCGAGTCGACCCGCGTGTCCTCGTTGCTGACCTTGAGCGTGTGGCGGTCCAGCGCGTAGTTGACCGTGCTGTCCATCTCCAGCTTCGCTCCGCGCGCGAGACGGTTGTACACCACTCTGGCGATCTTGGGGTAGTCGGCGGGGACGCCGCCCTCGGCCTGGATGATGCTCGCCACCGTCACCGCCTGCTTGGGCGTGAGCCGCACGCGCGGCGCCAGCTCCTCCAGCCTCACCTTCCGCGCGGCGACGCGGAACCGGGCCACCATCTTCCTGAGCATGTCGACGGCGGTCATGCCCGGCTCGATCTCGTACGTGGCGGGGAACAGGAAGCCCTCGGCCGTCCCCTCGGCGTACGCGGGCAGGCGCAGCCGCCCGGGGTCGGCGGCGGCCTCGGTGAAGTCCTTCAGCGGGATGCCGGTCCCGTCCGCGAGGGTGCGGAGCACCTCTCTCGTGCGCAGCCCCTCGGGCACGGTGACCTTGCGCACGACCTTGCTGGCGGGCGCGAGCAGCAGGTCGAGGGCGTCGGCGGCGGCCATGCGGCGCCGCAGGACGTAGCGGCCCGGCCGCAGGCTGCTCTCCTTGGAGCGCGTGATCACCTGCTCGATGAACGACTGGGCGCTGGCCACCACGCCGGCGCTCTCCAGCGTCTTGCCTATCTCTCCGGCGCTCGTGCCCGGCGTGATCTCGACCGTGACCGTCCCCGACCCGCCGCCGGAGTAGTCGGGGGCCTTGTCGGGCTGCCCGACGACCTCGTGCACGCCGTACGCCACCGCCGCCGCGACCAGGGCGAGCGCCCCGGCCACGACGGCCGGGGTCCGCCTCACCGTGCGGTCCCGCCGCTCGCTTCCTCACCAAGCCCGGTGCCGGGCCGCGGTGGTTCGAGGGGTCTGCCGGGGGGATTGCCGGTGGCCCGCTCACCGTCGAGCGCGGCCTGCAGCAGCACGACGGCCGCCGCCTGGTCGATCACGTCGCGCTGGTTGCGGGCCTTCACGCCGCTGGAACGCAGGCCCTGCTGGGCGCTGACCGTGGTGAGCCGTTCGTCCACCAGCCGGATCGGGACCGGAGCCATCCGGTCGGCCAGCCGCGTGGCGAAGGCCCGTGCCGCCTCGGCGGCGTGGCTCTCCCTGCCCGACAACGACGTGGGCAGGCCGACCACGATCTCGATCGCCTCGTGCTCGGCGGCGATCTCGGCGATCCTCGCCAGGTCGCCCCGGCCGCGCCGTACGGTCTCCACCGGCGTGGCCAGCAGACCCGAAGGGTCGCTGCGGGCCACGCCGATGCGGACGGAGCCGACGTCGACCCCGATCCTGACGCCGTGCCTCATCGGCCGCTCACGCCACCGCGGAGGAGATGGCCTCCTCGACCGCGCGAAGCGCGTCGCCGATCGCCTCGGGCCGCGTGCCGCCGCCCTGGGCCACGTCGTCCTTGCCGCCACCGCCACCCCCGAGTGCCTTGGCGGCGACGCCGACGAGCCGGCCCGCCTTCAGGCCGCGCTCGCGTCCCGCCTCGTTGACCGCGGCGACGACGACCGGCCGGTCGGAGGGGACGCCGGAGACGACGACGACCGCGGCGCGGTCGCCAGGGAACCTGCCGCGCACATCGAGGGCGAGTTTACGCAGGTCGTCCGGGGTGGTGCCATCAGGCGCGCGGTGCGTCACCACGGAGACGCCCTGGATCTCGCGGGCCTGCGCGGCGAGCTCGCCGGCCACCGCGAGCACCTGGGCCGAGCGCAGCTTCTCCAGCTCCTTCTCCGCCGTCCGCAGCCGGGTGACGATGCCCTCGATCCGCTCGGGCAGCTCCTCGCGGCGAGTCTTCAGCTGCTCGCTGAGCTGGGCGACCAGCACGCTCTCGCGGGCCAGGAACCGGAACGCGTCGAGACCGACGAGCGCCTCCACGCGGCGCACGCCCGCGCCGATGGACGACTCGCCCAGCACCTTCACCAGGCCGAGCTGGCCGGAGCTGGCCACGTGCGTGCCGCCGCACAGCTCCCGGGAGTAGTCGCCGACCTCGACCACCCGCACCTCGTCGCCGTACTTCTCACCGAACAGCGCGAGCGCGCCCATCGCGCGGGCCTGCGCCTGGCTGGTGTAGAAGGCGTTGACCTTGAGGTCGTTGATCAGGACGGCGTTCACCTCGTCCTCGACGTCGCGCAGCATCGACGGGGAGACGGCCCCGGCCGCGGTGAAGTCGAAGCGGAAGCGCCCCGGGGAGTTCTCCGAGCCCGCCTGGGCCGCCGACTCGCCGAGCGCGTTGCGGAACCCGCGGTGCACCAGGTGCGTCGCGGTGTGGCTGCGGGAGATCGCGCGGCGCCGCTCCAGGTCGATGTCGGCCTGCGCCTGGTCGCCGACGCGCACCTCGCCGACGCGCACCTTGCCGCGGTGCACGACCAGGCCGGGCACCGGCGACTGGACGTCCACGATGTCGATCTCCGCGCCGCCGGTGCGGATCACGCCCTGGTCGGAGAGCTGACCACCGCCCTCTGCGTAGAACGGGGTGCGGTCGAGCACGACCTCCAGCGTGGTCCCCGCGCCGGCCGCCGGGACGGACGCGCCGTCGACGAGCAGGCCGATGACGGACCCCTCGGCGGTGGTGTGGTCGTATCCGAGGAAGTCGACCTTCCCGGCCTTCTCCAGGATGCCGGTGAACACCGAGATGTCGGCGTTGCCGGTCTTCTTCGCCGCGGCGTCGGCCTTGGCGCGGTCCCGCTGCTCCTTCATGAGCCGGCGGAAGCCCTCCTCGTCCACCTGGAGGCCCTGCTCGGCCGCCATCTCCAGGGTGAGGTCGATCGGGAAGCCGTAGGTGTCGTGGAGCTGGAACGCCTGGTCGCCGCTGAGCGTCGAGGCGCCCTTGCGCTTGCTCTCCTCCACCGCGACGTCGAAGATCGCCGTTCCGGTGCGGAGCGTGCCGATGAACGACGCCTCCTCGGCGTCGATGACCGTGTGGATGTTGGCGGCGTCGGCCCTGAGCTCGGGGTACTGCTGGCCCATCACGTCGATGGTCACGGCGGTGAGCGCGTGCATGTGCCGCTCCTCGCCCGCGCCGAGCAGACGGAGGTTGCGGATCGCGCGGCGCAGCATGCGGCGCAGCACGTAGCCGCGGCCCTCGTTGGACGGGAGCACGCCGTCGCCGACGAGCATGACGCCCGCCCGCATGTGGTCGGCGATCACCCGCAGCGACACGTCCGCGCGCTTGTCACGCCCGTAGCGCGACCGGGTCAGCTCGGCCGCCGTGTCGAGGATCTTGTACGTCGTGTCGATCTCGTAGATGTTGTCGACGCCCTGCAGGATGGCCGCCATGCGCTCCAGGCCCATGCCGGTGTCGATGTTCTTGGCCGGCAGCTCGCCCGCCACGTCGAAGTCGATCTTGCTGCGGACCTTGCTGAGCTGGAACTGCATGAACACGAGGTTCCACACCTCGAGGAAGCGGTTCTCGTCGGCGACCGGCCCGCCGTCGCGGCCGTACTCCGGGCCGCGGTCGTAGTAGATCTCCGAGCAGGGGCCGCCCGGCCCGGGGACGCCCATGTGCCAGTAGTTGTCGGCCAGATCACGGCGCTGGATGCGGTCGAGCGGCAGCCCCACCTTGCGGTGCCAGATGTCCTGGGCCTCGTCGTCGTCCAGGTAGACGGTCGCCCACAGGCGGTCCTCCGGGAAGCCGAAGCCGCCTTCGGACTCGGGCCGCGTCAGCAGCTCCCAGGCGAACGGGATCGCCTGCTCCTTGAAGTAGTCGCCGAAGGAGAAGTTGCCGAGCATCTGGAAGAAGCTGGCGTGCCGGGTGGTCTTGCCGACCTCGTCGATGTCGAGGGTCCGCATGACCTTCTGCGCGCTGGTCGCCCGCCGGTACGGCGGCGTCTGCTGCGCCAGGAAGTAGGGCTTGAACGGGACCATCCCCGCGTTCACCAGAAGCAGTGTCGGGTCCTCGGCGACCAGGCTGGCCGAGGGCACGACTGTGTGCCCGCGCTCCTCGAAGAAGCGCAGGAAGCGGCGCGCGATCTCTGCCGACTCCATTTCAGCGGCCGTCCTTTACGTCGTAGATTCTGTTCTTGCCTGTGGTGGTTCCATCAACCGTGTCGAGTCCGAACTCGGCACGCAACTCGGTTTCCCTGCTCGCCGACAGGCGGCGCACCTCGCCGGCGAAGTCCCTGACCTGGTCGGCGAGGGTCACCGCGCGATCGGCGGTGCGCCTGGCCACGTGGTCGGGCCGCAATGACTGCAGCTTACGCATCGTCCAGACCGTGAGAAACGCGCCCAGGGACATGTAGAAGAGCCGCCGGATCATCCGCGTCCCCTCCCGATCGCCCGCCGCTCGGCGGCACGCTCGGCGGCGTGCCGCTCGCTGATCCTGTCCCCGATGTGAGGGCCGGTCCGGGGGCCGCCGCGGGCGACCCTGCGGGCCGGGACCCTGCGGGCGCCGCGCCGGGCCAGCGCCAGGCGGAAGCCGTCGCGGAAGGCGGAGAACTTGAGCACCGGACCGGCGAACAGCGTGGACGCCACCCCGGTGATCCGCACCATGTTGCCGCTGACGTCCCGCATGTTGTCCGTGATCTCCTCGGCCGCCACCAGCCGCCGGTTGGCCTCGGAGACCGTCTGGCTCATGTCGTCGAGCAGCGGGGCGATGCGGTCGCTCAGCTCGGCCACCGACTTGCGGGTCTCGGTCAGCAGTCTGGCCAGCCTGACCAGCACGACGACCATGAAGCAGACCAGGATCACCCAGAAAATGGCGACCACGAGGCCCGCCAGCTCTCCCGCGGTAAGCATGTGCCGATCTCCCTAGATCAACGGAGCTGGAATGGCAAGACCTTATCGCGAACGACCTGCCCGCCGTTCCGCACCACACACACAGAGCGCTCCGCACCACGCACACAGAGCGCTCCGCACCACGCACACGGGGTACTCCGCACCACGCACACGGGGTACTCCGCACCACGCACACGGGGGTACTCCGCACCACGCACACGGGGGTACTCCGCACCACGCACACGGGGGCGTGCCGCGGCACGCACCGGCGGGGATCAGCCTCCGCGCAGGAAGCTGCGGATCTTCGCCCAGCGCTCGGCGAACCGCGCCTCCGCGCCGTGCGTGGTCGGCTCGTAGTAGCGGCGCTCCCTCAGCTCCTCCGGCGCGTAGTCCTGGCGGACGAGGCCGTGCTCGAAGTCGTGCGGGTACTGGTAGCCCTTGCCGTGGCCCAGCTTCTTCGCGCCCGCGTAGTGGGCGTCGCGCAGGTGGCCGGGGACGCGCCCCACCATCCCCCGGCGCACGTCGTCGGAGGCCGCGCCGATCGCCTTCACGACCGCGTTCGACTTGGGCGCGAGCGCGCAGTGGATGACGGCCTGGGCGAGGTTGATCCTGCCCTCGGGCAGGCCGATGAACTCCACGGCCTGCGCGGCGGCCACCGCGACCTGCAGGCACGTGGGGTCGGCCATGCCCACGTCCTCACTGGCGAAGATCACGATCCGGCGGGCGATGAACCGCGGGTCCTCCCCCGCCTCCACCATGCGGGCCAGGTAGTGCAGCGCCGCGTCGGCGTCCGAGCCCCGCATGCTCTTGATGAACGCGCTGACCACGTCGTAGTGCTGGTCGCCCTGCCGGTCGTAGCGCACGGCCGCCTTGTCGACGGCCTTCTCCACGACCTCGACGGTGACCTCGGCCATGCCCTCGATGGCCCCGTCGGTCAGCATCGCGGCCGCCTCCAGGTAGGTCAGCGAGCGCCGCGCGTCGCCGCCGGCCAGCCGTACGAGCTGGTCGAGGGCGTCGGGGTGCAGCGTGACGCGCCCGCCGAGGCCGCGCTCGTCGGCCACCGCGCGCTCCAGGACGGCGCGGACGTCGTCTTCGGCCAGCGGCTCGAGCGTGAGCAGCAGCGAGCGGGACAGCAGCGGGGAGATGACGGAGAAGAACGGGTTCTCGGTCGTCGCGCCGATGAAGGTGACCCAGCGGTTCTCCACGGCGGGCAGCAGCGCGTCCTGCTGCGCCTTGTTGAACCGGTGGACCTCGTCCACGAACAGCACGGTCTGCCTGCCGGACATGCCGAGTTCGCGGCGCGCCTGGTCGATGGCGGCGCGCACGTCCTTGACCCCGGCGGAGACGGCCGAGATCTCGACGAACCTCCGCTTGGTGGCGCCCGCCACGACGTACGCCAGCGTGGTCTTCCCGGTGCCCGGGGGGCCCCACAGGAACAGCGACATCGGGGCGTCGCTCTCCACGAGACGGCGCAGCGGCGTGCCGGGTCCCAGCAGGTGCCGCTGGCCGATCACCTCCTCCAGCGAGCGCGGCCGCATGCGCACGGCCAGCGGCTCCTGGCCCCGGTGCGCCTCCTCCGCGGCCGAATCGAACAAGCTCTCCACGTCGCCGACACTACCGTCAGCCGCCCCACACGGCCGTCGCGCCCGTGTGCCCGGTCCGTACGGCGTAGAAGCCGACGACCACGGCGAGGATCACGGCGGCGGCCGACACGACCATGAGGCCCGCCCGCGATCCGGCGCCCTGCGGGGCGCGGCGGGCCCGGGTGAGCCACACCATCACCAGGGACACGACGGTCAGGAGCGCGGTCACCGGGACGAGGACCTCGGCGAGCCCGCTGTGGACCCCGATCGCCGGAGAGGGCCGGCCCTGGAACATCCGGTGCTCCAGCGCCTCCCCGCTCTCCTCGGCCGCGAACACCGCGCCGAGGGCCACCACGGCGGCCGCCACCAGGGCCCAGTCGAGCTTGTGCCGCAGGCGGGGCAGCACGGCGTACGCGATGGACAACGCCGCGAGCAGCGGTGCGAAGATCACCGCCGCGTGGACGATCAGAGCATGGGCAGGCAGTCCGAAGACCTGGTCGAACATCGTGCATCGCTCCTGTGACGGCAGCCGGGGGCGCGGATCGCGAGCCGCTCCCGATATACGGATTCGATCGTCAGGAGGTTCCCAGGGAGATCTGAGAGCAAGATGAGCGCAGCCGGCGCAAACCATGGTGATACCCAAGGGACGCGTGCTTTACACGAAGCCGACGGGATCACAGATAGAGTGGCGGACCAGTCGTAATAAATGGGAAAAGGGAAGGCATAGCGGTGACCGACACTGATCGGCAGAAGCAACCGGCTTCGCGCGTGAGCACGGCCGGGCGCGCGACCACTGCACGTCGCCGCCTGGGGAGCACCCTCGGTGCCGGGCTCGGGCTCCTCGCGCTGGCGGGCGGCCTGGTGGCCTGCAGTGACGGCACGGCCAACGAGGCCAAGGCCACGGCCTCGGCCAGCTCTTCTGCGGCCCCCTCAGACGCCCCCACCGTGACCGAGACCACGCTGGCGCCGGACGCGCCGACGGCCAAGCCCACCGACCTGCGTCAGATCTCCTGCACCTACCGCAAGGACGACTCGGGCAGCCCGTCGAAGTCCGTGGGGATGCCGCCGAGCAAGCTGACCAGGAGGGTCATCCTGGCCAAGCAGATGATCATCACGACCAACCAGGGCGAGATCGTCATCGACCTGGCCACCAAGGACGTGCCGTGCGCGGTGAACTCGCTCGCGTTCCTGGCGAGTAAGAACTTCTACGACAACACCGTCTGCCACCGCCTCGCGACGGTGGAGACCGTGGGCCTGGGCATGCTGCAGTGCGGCGACCCCCTGGCCACGGGCGACGGCAAGCGCAAGGAGGACGGCTCGGGCGGCCCCGGCTACCTGTTCGACGACGAGAACCTCGGCGGCATGCCGCTCGTCCGGGGGACCGTCGGGCTGGCACAGGCCACGGAGGACGCCAACTCCAACGGCAGCCAGTTCTTCATCTCCTTCAGCGACGAGAACAGCCAGCTGACCGCCGCGGGCGGCGCGTTCACCATGATCGGTGTGGTGAGCAAGGGCATGAACGTGATCGACAAGATCGCCAGGGGCGGGATCATCCCGTTCAACGGCGACCCCACCGCCGACGTGCGGGGCGAGGGCTCCAACGCCCCGAAGAAGAAGGTCGTGATCAAGGACGTGGCCATCGTCTGACCGGTCCCGGACACAGGACGGCCCCCGCGACCGGTGTCGCGGGGGCCGTCTCGCGTTCTACCGCCGTTCTACTGCGCGGGCGCGGATTCGGGCTTGTCGGACTCTCCCTTGTCGGCCTTGGGCGTGGCGTCCACGCCGGCCTCCTTGCGCTGGTCCGGGCTGATCGGGGTGGGCGCCCCGGAAAGCGGGTCGTAGCCGGACGCCGTCTTCGGGAACGCGATCACGTCCCGGATCGACTCGCCGCCCGCGAGCAGCATGCAGACGCGGTCCCAGCCGTAGGCGATGCCCCCGTGCGGCGGCGGGCCGTACTTGAACGCCTCCAGCAGCCAGCCGAACTTGCTCTCGGCCTCCTCCTTGGAGATGCCGAGCACGTCGAACACGCGCTGCTGCATCTCCGCGCGGTGGATACGGATCGAGCCGCCACCGATCTCCATGCCGTTGCAGACCATGTCGTAGGCGTACGCCAGGGCCTCGCCGGGGTTGTCCTGGAAGTTGTCGGCCCACTCCGGCTTGGGAGAGGTGAACGGGTGGTGGACCGGGGTCCAGCCGCCCTCGCCGTCCTCCTCGAACATGGGGGCGTCGACGATCCACAGGAACGACCACTGCGACTCGTCGATGAGGTCGCAGCGGCGGCCGATCTCGAGGCGGGCCGCGCCGAGCAGGTCGCGGGAGGCCGCGCGCGCGCCGGCCGCGAAGAAGATCGCGTCGCCGGGCTTGGCGCCTGTCTTTCCGGGGAGGCCGGCCAGCTCGGTCTCCGACAGGTTCTTGGCCACCGGGCCGCCCAGCGTGCCGTCCTCCTGGACCAGCACGTACGCCAGGCCGCGGGCGCCGCGCGACTTGGCCCACTCCTGCCAGGCGTCGAGCTCCTTGCGGGTCTGCGAAGCGCCGCCCGGCATGACGACCGCGCCCACGTACGGCGCCTGGAAGACGCGGAACGAGGTGCCGGAGAAGTAGTCCGTGAGGTCGGTCAGCTCGACGCCGAAGCGCAGGTCCGGCTTGTCCGAGCCGTAGCGCGCCATCGCCTCGGCGTACGTCATCCGGGGCAGCGGCGTCGGCAGCTCGTAGCCGATCGTCTCCTTCCAGATCCGCCCGATGAGCGCCTCGCCGAGCTCGATGACGTCGTCCTGGTCCACGAACGACATCTCGATGTCGATCTGGGTGAACTCGGGCTGCCGGTCCGCCCGCAGGTCCTCGTCGCGGAAGCAGCGGGCGAGCTGGTAGTAACGCTCCAGGCCGGAGACCATGAGCAGCTGCTTGAACAGCTGCGGCGACTGCGGCAGCGCGTACCAGTTGCCCGGCTGGAGCCGTACGGGCACCAGGAAGTCGCGGGCGCCCTCAGGCGTCGAACGGGTCAGGTTCGGGGTCTCGACGTAGACGAACCCGCGCTCGCGCATGACCTCGTTGGCGAGGTAGGTCGCCTGCGAGCGGATGCGCAGGGCGTCGGCGATCTTCTGGCGGCGGATGTCGAGGTAGCGGTACTTCAGCCGCGCCTCCTCCGACACACCCGAGCTGCCCTCGATCGGGAACGGCAGCGGGGCCGACTCGCTCAGCACCTCCACCTCGGAGGCGACGACCTCGATCTCGCCCGTGGGCAGATCGGGGTTCTCGTTGCCGGCCGGGCGCCGGCGTACCTCGCCGGTGACCTTGACGCAGTACTCCGCGCGCAGGTCGTGGGCGTGGTCCTCCTCGCGGAAGACCACCTGGGCCGAGCCGGAGGCGTCGCGCAGGTCGATGAAGACCACGCCGCCGTGGTCGCGCCGGCGCGCCACCCATCCGGCGAGCGTCACCTTCTGGCCCGCGTGCTCCTTGCGGAGCGTGCCTGCCTCGTGGGTGCGGATCACGAGAGTTTCCCCTTCAAGAACTCGACGACCTCCGCGAGCGGAACCGCGGTCTGGTCGGCTGTGGTCAGGTCCTTCACTTGCACGGCGCCCGCCTCGATATCTCGGTCGCCGAGGATGAGCGCGTACCGCGCGCCGCTGCGGTCGGCGGCCTTCATCGCGCCCTTGACGCCACGGCCGCCGAAGGCCATGTCGACGGCGAGACCGGCCCGGCGCAGCTCGCTCACGAGCGGGAACACCCGCCGCCTGGCCTCCTCGCCGAGCGGTACGGCGAACACCTCGACGCCGCGGGGCCGCTCGGCGAGCAGGCCCTCGGCCTCCATCGCGAGCACCGTGCGGTCCACCCCGAGGGCCCAGCCCACGCTGGGCAGCGCCGGGCCGCCGATCTGCTCGCTCAGCCCGTCGTAGCGCCCTCCCCCGCCGACCGCCGACTGGGCGCCCAGGCCGTCGTGCAGGAACTCGAAGGTCGTGCGCGTGTAGTAGTCGAGGCCGCGCACGAGCCGGGGGTCGTCCTCGTACGCCACGCCGGCGGCCGTCAGCAGGCCCCTGACCTCCTCGTGGTAGGCCTTGCAGGCCCCGCACAGGTGGTCGGTGACCAGCGGCGCGCCGTCCAGCTGCGCGCGCACCTCGGGACGCTTGTCGTCGAGCACGCGCAGCGGGTTGATCTCGATCCGGTTGCGGGTGGCCTCGTCGAGGTCAAGGCCGCGCAGGAAGTCCTGGAGCGCGGCGCGGTAGGCCGGCCGGCACTCCTTGCAGCCGAGCGAGTTCAGCAGCAGCCGGACCCCGCGCAGGCCCAGCGAGGCGTAGCCGTCCATGGCGAGGACGATGAGCTCGGCGTCGAGAGCGGGGTCCTCGGCCCCCAGGGCCTCGGCGCCCACCTGCGAGAAGTGGCGGTAGCGGCCCGCCTGGGCCCGCTCGTAGCGGAAGTAGCTGCCCGAGTACCAGAGCTTGATCGGCAGCGGGCCGCCGTACAGGCCGTGTTCGAGCACGGCCCGCATCACGCTCGCGGTGCCCTCCGGGCGCAGCGTCAGCGACTGCCCGCCCCGGCTCGTGAACGTGTACATCTCCTTGGTCACGATGTCGGTCGACTCGCCGACGCCGCGGGAGAACAGCGCCGTGTCCTCGAAGGCCGGCGTCTCGATGTAGCCGTAGCCGGCGCGGCGGGCCGGCGCGGCCAGGGCGTCCCGAACGGCGAGAGCCCACTCCGAACGCGGGGGCATCCAGTCGAAGGTGCCCTTGGGCGCCTGAAAGGTCATCACAATCCCCTGGTCGGGCCTGCGTGCGGCGCGACGTCCCTGAGGAAGGGGTTGGTCGCGCGCTCGCGGCCGATGGTCGTCTGAGGTCCGTGGCCGGGCAGGACCGTGGTCTCGTCCGGCAGCGTCAGCGTCTTGGCGAGGCTGCGCAGCATGGCGGCGTAGTCGCCGCCGGGCAGGTCGGTACGGCCGATGGAGCCGGCGAACAGCAGGTCGCCCGCGAACAGGACCTCGGAGTCCTCGACGGGCGTCCGGAACGTCACCGACCCCCTGGTATGGCCGGGCCTGTGCTCGACCGTGAGCTCCAGCCCCGCCAGCGACAGCACGGCCCCGTCGGCCAGCTCCCGCACGTCGTCGGGCTCGGAAAGTTTCAGCCCGCCGAACGCCTGGCCCGTCTGCGGCGGGAACCCCTTCGCCGGATCCGACAGCAGGTCGCGGTCCTCGGGATGGATCCACGCGGGCACGTCGCGGGCGCCGCACACCGGCGCCACCGACCACACGTGGTCGATGTGGCCGTGGGTGAGCAGCACCGCGACCGGCTTCAGCCGGTGCTCGCGCAGCAGCGCGTCGAGATCCTCCACGGCGTCCTGACCTGGGTCGACGATTACACACTCCTCGCCTGCTGCGGGAGCGACGACGTAACAGTTGGTCTGGAACGACCCTGCGGGAAACCCGGCGACGAGCACGGAAGCGGCCTCTGCGTCTCTACGGATCAATCAAGGATTGCGCGAGCGAATGTAACCGAAGGGTACCGGTGCGGGTCGGCAGGCTGCGAACCAATACCCGTCAGCCGATACGATTCGCCCACCTCAATAGTCATTCTTGGAGCAGTCGAGCCGGATGCTATAGAACGGGCCGTCATTCCCGGAGCACCTCCCGGGCGTGGCGGGCACGCGCCGGCGAGATCGCGTCCGGGCGTACGACCATGGGAAACAGGACGAGTCGGGAGGTCGAAGTGGTCACCGGCAAGGACCGGCAGAAGCAGCTGGCCCGGGAGCACTACCAGCGGCAACTGCAGGCACGCGCGGAACGCGAGCAGAAGGTGCGGCGCAACGCCGTCATCGGCACCACCGCGGCCGTGGTGGTGGTGATCGGCGGCGTCGTGACGGCCACGACCCTGCTCAGCCGCGGCGACGACGACGCCACGGCGTCGGCGAAGCCGTCGGCGAGCATCAAGCCCGCAGTGGCCGACCCCAAGCCGTACGACCCGGCGAAGGGCACCTGCGGCTACGTGGCCGACGAGGGCAGCGGTCAGGTCAAGAACGTCGGCATGCCGCCGGAGAAGGTGAGCACCGCCCCGGCGACCATGACCATCAAGACCAACCTCGGCGACATCGTCGCGCGGCTGGACAGCGAGAAGGCGCCCTGCACGGTCAACTCGTTCAAGTTCCTGGCCTCCAAGGACTACTTCGACGACACGAAGTGCCACCGGATGGGCACGGACTTCCCGATCCTGCAGTGCGGCGACCCGCTGGCCAAGGCCGACGGCGAGAACCCCACCGACGGCCAGGGCGGGCCGGGCTACCGGTTCGTCAACGAGAACCTGGCGGGCGCGAAGTACACGCGGGGCGTGCTCGCGATGGCCAACAGCGGCCCGAACACGAACGGGAGCCAGTTCTTCATCGTGTTCGGGGAGACCGGGCTGACGCCCGACTACACGCCTTTCGGTACGGTGACCAAAGGACTCGAAATCCTGGACAAGGTCGCCAAGAAGGGCGTCATCGCCAGCGCCGGCGGGGACGGCACTGGTGCCCCGAAGCAGCCCGTGGTCATCAAAGACGTGACAATCACCAGCAAGAGCTGACGTAATACAACCAAGGGCACACTGAGCCCTGGAGGCTGATTCAAGTGCGGGAGGACACGGTGAGCACCGACCCGTGGGGCCGGGTAGACGAGGACGGCACCGTCTACGTGCGTACGGCTGAGGGAGAACGGGCCGTCGGGTCCTGGCAGGCCGGCGAGCCGGAGGAGGCGCTGGCCTACTACCGCCGGAAGTTCGACGAGCTGGCGGGCCAGGTGCAGCTCCTGGAGCAGCGGGTGCGCGGGACCGACCTCGCGCCGGCCCAGGCGGAGGCGAACATCGCCAAGCTGCGGGAGTCGGTGACCGATGCCCACGCGGTCGGCGACCTCGGCTCGCTGCAGGACCGGCTGACGGCGCTGAGCGAGCTGGTCGGCAAGCGGCGCGAGGAGCAGCGTGCCGCCCGCGACCAGGCCCGGGCGCACGCGCGCGAGGTGAAGGAGCGCATCGTCGCCGAGGCCGAGCGGATCGCCGAGGAGACGACGCACTGGAAGTCCGGCGGCGAGCGGCTGCGGCAGCTCGTCGAGGAGTGGAAGGCCGCCGAGCGGGTCGACCGGGCCACCGAGGCGACGCTGTGGAAGAGGCTGTCCACGGCGCGTACGGCCTTCGCCAAGCGCCGCAAGGCGTACTTCTCCTCGCTCGACCAGCAGCGTGACGCGGTGCGCGGCACCAAGGAGCGCATCGTGGGCGAGGCGGAGGCGCTGGCGGACTCGACGGACTGGAACGCCACCGCTGCGGCCTACCGCGAGCTGATGCGCGAGTGGAAGGCCGCCGGCCGCGCCTCCCGCGAGGTCGAGGACGAGCTGTGGGCGCGCTTCAAGGCCGCCCAGGACCAGTTCTTCCAGGCCCGCTCGGCGGTCTTCGCCGAGCGGGACGCCTCCTTCGCCGCCAACGCGGAGGTGAAGGAGACCCTGCTGGCCGAGGCCGAGAAGCTGCTGCCGGTCACCGACGCCCGTGCCGCGCGCACGGCGCTGCGGAGCCTGCTGGAGCGCTGGGAGGCCGCCGGCCCGGTGCCGCGTGACCAGCGCGACCGCCTGGAGGGCGGGCTGCGCAAGGTCGACGACGCGGTCCGCAGGGCCGAGGAGGCCGAGTGGAAGCGCTCGAACCCCGAGGCCAGGGCCCGCGCCCAGGACACGGTCAACCAGCTCCTGCGGTCCATCGGCCAGCTGGAGACCCGGCTGGCCAAGGCCCAGGCGGCGGGACGGGACAAGGACGTCAAGGAGGCGGAGGAGGCCCTGGCCGCCCGCCGCTCCTGGCTCCAGGAGGCCGAGCGCACGCTCGCCGAGTTCTCCTGACCATCCTCCCTCCCCGCTCCCCCCTCGGCGTGATCTTGTAGTTTGTCGCACGCCGGGGGGCCGAGCTGGGCAGATACCGTCCGTGATCATGCAGGAGTTCGGCCCGTCTCGCCTTAACCTGGGTGAACAGCATCCGTGATCATGCAATGAGGTCAGGACGCCCGGATACGCGCGAGACGATTGCATGATCACGGACAGCGTGTCCGCAGCTCGTTCATGCCGTGAACACGTTCCGTGCAAGATCACGGAGTGCGTCCGCGCACGTCGCGCGCCATCCCTGCGACAAACTACAAGATCACGCCCTCTGGAGGAGGGTCAGCTGGTCACGCGGTAGACGTCGTAGACGCCCGCGACGTTGCGCACCGCCTTGAGCACGTGGCCGAGGTGCTTCGGGTCGCCCATCTCGAACGTGAACTTGCTGATCGCCACCCGGTCGCGGCTGGTCGTCACCGACGCCGACAGGATGTTCACGTGCTGGTCGGACAGGGTCCGCGTGACGTCCGACAGCAGCCGGGGCCGGTCGAGCGCCTCCACCTGGATGGCGACGAGGAAGACCGAGTCGTCCCCCGGCGACCAGGCGACCTCCACCAGCCGGTCGGGGTGGGCGCTGAGCTGCTCCACGTTGGGGCAGTTGGTGCGGTGCACGGAGACGCCGTGCCCCCGCGTGACGAACCCGACGATCTCGTCCCCCGGCACCGGGGTGCAGCAACGCGACAGACGGACCCACACGTCGGGGTCGCCCGCGACCATGACACCGGCGTTCGAGTTGGCCCTCAGACGGCCTTTGAGCCGCGTCGGGACCTGGGCCTCGGCGATGTCCTCCTCGGCCCCCTCGACCCCGCCCAGGGCCTGTACGAGCTTGTCCACCACCGCCTGGGCCGTGATGTGCCCCTCGCCGACGGCCGCGTACAGCGCGGACACGTCCGCGTAGCGCAGGTCCCTGGCCAGGGCCAGCAGCGCCTCGCCGGACATCAGCCGCTGCAGCGGCAGGCCCTGCTTGCGCATGGCCCGCCCGATCGCCTCCTTGCCCGCCTCGATGGCGGTCTCGCGGCGCTCCTTGGTGAACCACTGGCGGATCTTGTTGCGGGCCCGGCCGCTCTTCACGAACTTGAGCCAGTCCCTCGACGGGCCCGCGTCCGGGGACTTCGACGTGAAGATCTCGACGGTGTCGCCGTTGCCCAGGCGGGACTCCAGCGGCACCAGCCTGCCGTTCACCCGCGCGCCGATACATCGGTGACCGACCTCGGTGTGCACGGCGTACGCGAAGTCGACCGGGGTGGCGCCCTCGGGCAGGGCGATCACCTGGCCGCGCGGGGTGAAGACGAACACCTCCGACACCGACAGGTCGAAGCGCAGCGACTCCAGGAACTCCCCGGGGTCGGAGGTCTCCTTCTGCCAGTCGAGCAGCTGGCGGAGCCAGGCCATGTCGTTGACCTGCTTGACCTTGCCGGGGCCCGCCCCGGTCATCTCCTCTTTGTACTTCCAGTGCGCGGCCACGCCGTACTCGGCGCGGTTGTGCATCGCCCGCGTGCGGATCTGCAGCTCGATGGCCTTGCCCTCGGGTCCCATGACCGTCGTGTGGAGCGACTGGTACATGTTGAACTTGGGCATGGCGATGTAGTCCTTGAACCGCCCCGGCACCGGCTTCCACTGGGCGTGGATCGTTCCGAGCGCGGCGTAGCAGTCGCGGACCGTGTCGACCAGGACGCGGATGCCCACCAGGTCGTAGATGTCGTCGAAGGCGACGCCCTTGGCGATCATCTTCTGGTAGATCGAGTAGTAGTGCTTGGGCCGGCCGCGGACGGTCGCCTTGATCTTCGCCTCGCGCAGGTCGGCGGAGACCTTCTCGATAACCTCGTGCAGGAACAGGTCGCGGCGGGGCGCGCGCTCCGACACCATCCGGGCGATCTCGTCGTACCGCTTGGGGTAGAGCATGGCGAACGCGAGGTCCTCCAGCTCCCACTTGATGGTGTTCATGCCGAGCCGGTGGGCCAGCGGCGCGAAGATCTCCAGCGTCTCCCGGGACTTCTGCTGGCGCTTGTGCTCGGGCATGTAGCGCATGGTCCGCATGTTGTGCAGCCGATCGGCCAGCTTGATCACCAGCACGCGGATGTCGCGCGACATCGCGACGACCATCTTGCGCACGGTCTCGGCCTGCGCCGCGTCGCCGAACTTCACCTTGTCGAGCTTGGTCACGCCGTCGACGAGCAACGCGATGTTGTCGCCGAAGTCGGCTCGTAACTCGTCGAGGCTGTAGGCGGTGTCCTCGACGGTGTCGTGCAGCAGGGCGGCGCACAGCGTCTCGTCGTCGGTGCCCAGCTCCGCCAGGATCGTCGCCACCGCGAGCGGGTGGGTGATGTAGGGGTCGCCGCTCTTGCGCTTCTGGTCGCGGTGATGATAGGCCGCGACGTCGTACGCCCGCTCGATCAGCCGCAGGTCGGCCTTGGGATGGGTGGCACGGACCGTCTTGAAGAGCGGTTCCAACACCGGATTCATAGCACCCCACTGCCCCCCGAACCGGGCGAGCCTTCGTCGCGTGGCCGTAGCCGGCCTGTCCTCCGGGCTCTCCGCCGGGTCGCGCGCCGCGTCAGGGGGCACATCGGCGACGGGCTCGGGGGCGTCGCGGGAGATCACTCCGCGATCGACCCGCGCGCTGCCGGGCACGACCACATCACGGGGCACACAGACTCCTCACGTCGAGTCCAGATTCCACAGTGTATCCGTGCTGCCACAGCACTCTCGGCCGGATGCCCCCCGGCGGCGGCTCGGCTCAGACGGTGAGCAGGGTACGGACGTCCAGGCCCGGCAGCCGGTCACGGCCGGAGAGGAAGGACAGCTCCATCAGGAAGGAGACGGCCACGACCTCCGCGCCCGTCCTCCTGACCAGCTCCACGGCCGCCCGGGCCGTGCCGCCCGTGGCGAGGACGTCGTCCACGATCAGGACACGGTCGCCGGGGTCGAAGGCGTCGGCGTGCACCTCGATCGTCGCGGAGCCGTACTCGAGATCATAGGACGCCTCGTACGTGTCGGCGGGCAATTTGCCCTTTTTGCGCACTGGGACGAACCCCGCGCCGCTGCGGTAGGCCACCGGCGCGGCCAGGATGAAGCCCCGGGCCTCGATGCCGACCACCTTGTCGAACTCCAGGCCGTCCCCGAGTTCGCCCACGACCTGGGTGAAGGCGCCGTGGTCCGCCAGGAGCGGGGTGATGTCCTTGAAGAGGATGCCCGGCTTGGGGTAGTCGGGGACATCCCTGATGAGAGCCGTCCAGTCAGTCACGACGCTCACCCTAGCGGGCCTCGGGCGGGCCCGGAGAACACGAGGACGCCCCCGGGACCTGGCGGGTTCCGGGGGCGTCTGCGGCGAGCGTGGTCAGCGCTTCTTGCGCTTGTCCGTGGCCTGCGCGGTGACGTTCTGCGAGCCGGCGGAGACGGGCTCCTTGGCCGTACGGGCGGCCTTGGCGGCGGCGGCCTCCTTGGCGTGCACCCGCTGGGCCAGCGCCTGCCACTTAGGCTCCCGCTCCTTGAGCGTGACCAGGATCGGCGTCGCCACGCACAGGGACGAGTAGGTGCCGACGACCATGCCGACGAACAGGGCCAGCGACAGGTCCTTCAGCGTGCCGGCGCCGAGCAGCGTGGTGCCGATGAACAGGATCGCCGCCACCGGAAGGATCGCCACCAGCGAAGTGTTCAGCGACCGGATCAGCGTGTGGCTGAGCGCGTTGTTGGCGGCCTGCGTGTAGGTCATCTTCGCGCTCGTGCCGAGCTTGCCGGTGACCTCCTTGATCATGTCGAAGACCACGACCGCGTCGTACAGCGAGTAGCCGAGGATCGTGAGGAAGCCGAGCATGGTCGCCGGGGTGACCTCGAAGCCCGACCAGGCGTAGACGCCCGCGGTGATCACGAGGTCGTGGACGAGGGCGACGATCGCCGCGAGGGCCATCCGCCACTCGAAGGCCACCGACAGGTACAGCATGATCGCGATCATGAAGACCGCGAGGCCGATCCAGGCCTTCTGGGAGACCTCGCCACCCCAGGTCGCGCCGATGACCTGCGAGCTGACCTCGTCCTCCGTGATGCCGTACTTCTTGGCCACCGTCTGCTGGACCTTGGTCACCTCCTCGCCCTGGAGGCTCTCGGTGGTGACCCGCCAGTTCGGGCCGGCCTGCTGCACGATGACCTGGTGGACTCCGGCGTCCGCGACGGTCTCGCGGACCTGCTCGATGCTGGAGCCGGGCGTGCGCGTGAAGTCGAAGACAGAGCCGCCGCGGAACTCCACGCCCAGGTTCAGCCCGTTCAGCACCAGGCCCAGGATGGAGACGGCCAGCAGGAACACCGACAGGCCGTACCAGACCTTGCGCTTGCCGACGAAGTCGATGTTGATGTCGCCGCGGTAGAGGCGGCTGATCACTCCCGGCATCACGCCTCCTGCAGGGTCTGCTCGGCGGGGCTGGTGCGGCCCATGCGCTCCGCGTCGAGTCCGGACAGCTTGTGGCCCTTCGAGAAGAACCGCAACCGCGCCACGAGGGACATCAGCGGCTTGGTGAACAGGAACACCACCACGATGTCGATGAGCGTGGTCAGGCCCATCGCGAACGCGAAGCCGGCCACGTCGCCGACCGCGAGGAAGTAGAGCACCACCGCGGCGATGAACATGACGGCGTCGGCGACCAGGATGGTCCGCCGGGCGCGCCGCCAGGCCACCTCCACCGCCGAGCGCAGCGTGCGGCGGCCCTCCTTGATCTCGTCGCGAATCCGTTCGAAGTAGACGATGAACGAGTCCGCGGTGATGCCGATCGAGACCACCAGACCGATGATGTGCGGCAGCGAGAGCCGGAAGCCGGCGTTGTGGCTGAGCACGTCCACCGTCAGGTAGGTGAACACGGTGGCCACGGCCAGGCTGGCCATGCCGATGAGCCCCAGACCGCGGTAGTAGAGCAGCAGGTAGAACACGACGACGATCAGACCGAGCGCGCCGGCGATGAGGCCGCCCCTGAGCTGGTCCTGGCCGAGGGTCGAGGAGACCGAGACGACCGAGCTCTGCTGGAACTTCAGCGGCAGCGCGCCGTACTTGAGCTGGTCGGCCAGTTCGGTCGCGGTCTTCTGGGTGAAGCTGCCGGAGATGCGGGCGCTGCCGCCGGGGATGGCCTCCTCGATCGTCGGAGCGACGATGACGACGCCGTCCAGCACGTTGGCGAGCTGGTTGCGCGGGGCGGGCAGGCTGGTGATGCGCCGGGTGATGTCGGCGAACAGCGTCGCGCCCCTCGACTTGAAGTCGACCTGGACGATCCACTCACCGGTGGTGGGGTCGGTGCCCGCCTGCGCGCCGCTGATCTCGGTGCCCTGCACCGCGGCCTTGTCCAGGATGTACCGGGCCGTACCGTCGTCGCTGCAGGCGACGATCTGCTTGTTCGGGTCGTCGAGGGCGCCCTGGCCGCGGTTCTTCGCGGTGCAGTCGATCTTGCGGAACTCGTCGAGCAGCGCCGGGTCGATGCCGCTGGTGTCCTGACCGGCAAGTGGGTCGCCGGCGTCGTCCGGAGCGGCCGTCGGCGACGGGCTCGCAGCGGCCGAGGGCGAGGGCGAGGCCTTGGCCCGGGCGGCCCCCGCGCCGGCCCTGCGATGGGTCGTGGCCCTCGTCGAGGTGCTCGGGTCCGGGGACGGCGCGGTCAGCGCCTTCGACAGGGCGCGGCCCGCCGGAGAGGCGTTCCCGCTGGGAGCCGCGCTCTGCCTGGCGGGCGTCGACTCACTCGCAGTGGCCGCGGGCGTCGCCGCCGCCGACGAGCTCGGCGTGGGCGCCGCCGTGGGCACCTCGGCCGGCTGGTTCGTGGCGGCGGCCACCGCGAGCACCTGCCGCATGCGCAGCTCCGCGGTGGTCGACACCAGCCGCAACGCCTCGTCCCGGCCCGCGCCCGGGATCTGGATCACGATGTTGTCGTTCGCCTTCGCGACCTGGGCGTCGGAGATGCCGGTGCCGTTGACGCGCTGCCGGATGATCGTCACGGCTCGGTCGAGGCTCTCCTGCGACGGCGCCTTCCCGTTCGCCAGGACCGGCGAGAGCGTCACCGTGGTGCCGCCCGCGAGGTCGAGGCCGAACTTGGGGACGAACGCCTTCTGGAGGGCGACCGTCGCGCCCATGACGAGGATGAGCACGAAGAGCAGCAGGAGTGTGCGTCCAGGCTTGCTCTGGCTACTTGTCGGTGGGGCCACTGGAGGTCAGTTCTTTCGTCGAAAAGTTGTGATCAGCCTACTCAGGACTGCTTGGTGCTCGTGTCGTCACCGTTCCCCGTGTCGGAACTTTCCGCCACGGTCCCCTCGGCCTCCCCGCTCGTCACCTCGTCGACAGGAGTGAGCACCCGGCCGATCGCCGCCTTGACCCAGCGGGTCTCGACGCCGGGGGCCAGCTCCAGCACGACGTCGTCGTCCTCGAGGGCGACGACCGTCGCGAACAGGCCGGTCGTGGTCATGACCCGGACGCCCGGGGTGAGGGAGTTCTGCATCTGGATCTGCTCCTGCTGCCGCTTGCGCTGCGGGCGGATCAGGAGGAAGTAGAAAACCACTACCAGCAAGATCAGTGGCAGGAACGTCCCAAGCGGGTTGTTACCCACGGGGGCCACCCTTCCGTAACGTGATGAACCGGCCTGGCGCCGGAGGTCTTGTGCGCTTCACACGCGGGCCACCGCGACGCTGCTCGTGTCGCAAGAACGGCCAGTCAAGCCACGCAGTGTATGCGAGCCCGCGGAAGCCCGGCAACGAACCCACGGCCCGGCGGGCAGGAAAGTTCCCGTTTCATGGGCTTCGCAATCGGTCTGTTACCTCTTTGCCCCGCTTTCCGCTTCCAGCCGCCGCGTCCGCGTCCGTCGGCGTCGGCGTCGGCGTCGGCGTCGGCGTCGGCGGAGTCGCGCTCACTTGTCGTCGAAGAGCGTGGGCGCGGCGACCGCGCCCACGGCGTCGGGGGGCGGAGTCAGGCCGAGGTGTGCCCAGGCCGCGGCGGTGGCGACGCGACCCCGCGGAGTGCGGGCCAGCAGTCCCTGCCGCACCAGGAAGGGCTCCGCCACGACCTCGACGGTCTCCGGCTCCTCCCCCACGGCCACCGCGAGCGTCGACAGGCCCACCGGGCCGCCGCCGAACTTGCGCAGCAACGCGTCGAGCACGGCCCGGTCGAGCCGGTCCAGCCCCTCGGCGTCGACCTCGTACAGGTTGAGCGCCGCCGCCGCGACGTCCCTGGTGATCACGCCTTCGGCGCGCACCTCGGCGAAGTCGCGCACCCGCCGCAGCAGGCGGTTGGCGATCCGGGGCGTGCCGCGTGACCGGCGGGCGATCTCGTGGGCGCCCTCGTCCGGCAGATCCACCGACAGCAGGCGCGCCGAGCGCCGCAGCACCTGCTCGAGCTCGGCCACCTCGTAGAAGTCCATGTGCGCGGTGAAGCCGAACCTGTCGCGCAGCGGCGCGGGCAGCAGCCCCGCCCGCGTGGTGGCCCCGACCAGCGTGAACGGGGCGATGTCGAGAGGGATCGAGGTGGCGCCGGGGCCCTTGCCGACCACGATGTCGACCCGGAAGTCCTCCATGGCCAGGTAGAGCATCTCCCCCGCCGGGCGGGCCATGCGGTGGATCTCGTCGATGAACAGGACCTCGCCCTCGGTCAGCGTGGACAGGATCGCGGCGAGGTCGCCCGCGCGCTCCAGCGCCGGACCCGAGGTCATCCGCAGCGGCGCGCCCAGCTCGGAGGCGATGATCATGGCGAGCGTCGTCTTGCCGAGCCCGGGCCCCCCGCTCATCAGGACGTGGTCGGGCGGGCGGTTGCGGCGCAGGGCGCTCTCCAGCACCAGCGAGAGCTGCTCGCGCACCCGGCCCTGCCCGATGAACTCCTCCAGACGCCGGGGACGCAGCGCGGCCTCGATCGCCCGCTCGTCGCCCTCCGGTTCGGGCGACACGAGATCCCGCTCGAAGCTCACTCGACACCATCCGCTCGGCCTGCCGGGAGTCCGCTTCCCGGTGAAAATTTCATCGAACCATCAGCCCGTCACACGGTCATCGCACGCTCAGCGCGCGCAGCGCGGACTTCAGCAGCACGGCCACCTGCGGGGCGCGGCCGGCCGCGACCTCCGCCTCGGCCTCCGCGGTCACCGCCGCCACCGCATCGTCGGCGTCGCGGGAGGAGTAGCCGAGCCCCACCAGCCCGGAGTGGACCTGGTCGCGCCAGGCCGGCGCGGCGGCCGAGCCGTTCAGCGCGGCGTCGACGGCTCCGGCCGGCGCGCCGAGCTTGTCCTTGAGTTCGAGCACGATGCGCTGCGCGCCCTTCTGGCCGATGCCCGGCACCATCGTCAGGGCCTTGATGTCGGCGCTCGCCACCGCGACGCGCAGGGCGTTGGGCGCGTGGACCGCGAGCATGGCCAGGGCCAGGCGCGGCCCGACCCCACTGGCCGTCTGGAGCAGTTCGAAGACCGTGCGCTCGTCGTCGGAGGCGAAGCCGTACAACGTGAGCGAGTCCTCGCGGACGACGAGCGAGGTGGACAACCGGGCGGGCTCGCCGACGCGCAGCCCGGCCAGGGTCCCCGGAGTGCAGTGCACGAGCATCCCGACGCCGCCCACCTCGACCACGGCGCTGTCGGCCCCGATCGCCGCCACCTGGCCCGCAACGGATGCGATCACCGCGTGCTCCCTCCCCGGTCCGTACGCCCGGCCGCGACTCCGCCGGGCGTCCCAGTCCTACCAGAGCCCCCAGGGCCAGTAGTGCCGGCGGCGCCCGCACCGCCGTGACGGGCTTTGGCCAGGGCGTCGGCCAGGCGGTGCTGCACGCCGCCGCGCCAGACGTGGCAGATGGCCAGGGCGAGCGCGTCGGCGGCGTCCGCCGGCTTGGGCATGGCGTCGAGCCGCAGCAGCCGGGTGACCATCGTGCCGACCTGCTTCTTGTCGGCGTTGCCGTTACCCGTGATGGCGGCCTTGACCTCGCTCGGCGTGTGCAGCGCGACCGGCAGCCCTCGCCGGGCCGCGCAGACGATCGCGACGGCCGACGCCTGGGCCGTCCCCATGACCGTGCGGACGTTGTGCTGGGCGAAGACCCGCTCGACGGCGACCGCGTCCGGTCTGATCTCGTCGAGCCAGCGCTCGATCTCCGCCTCGATGACGACCAGCCGGGACCCGATGTCGTCGTCGGGCGGGGTGCGGACCACCCCCACCGACAGCAGGCTCAGCGGCGCGCCCGGACGGCCCTCCACGGCGCCGAGACCGCACCGCGTCAGCCCCGGGTCCACGCCCATCACCCGCATCTGGGGCAACCGCACCGGCACGCCTCCCTGATCCCGGCCGGCGCAGCCACCGCACCTCACCGCCACTGCGCCGAACACCTGTTCGGCCGGTCACTCTATCGCGATCAGCGGCGGCGCGGGTGCGTCAGAAGTAGTCGATCATGTACGCGGCGCAGCCGAAGGCGGCGTCCAGCGCGTCGTCGGCCTCGGGAGAGCCGCCGGTCAGCAGGCCGGCGCGGCGGAGCGTGGCCGTGGAGACGCCGGCGAACAGCGCGGACATGCCGCCGATCGTGAGCCGGGTGCTCTCCCCGGGCACGGCGTCCCGGCGCGTCGCGGAGCCGGAGCCGCCGTCCACCCGCAGCAGCCAGGCGCCCGTGTTGCCGGGGCGCCGGGAGTCGGTCACCTCGACGGGGATCTCGGCGGACACCCCGGCGGGGAAACCGCGCCCCCCGACCGCCGCGGGCAGGTCGATCAGCCGGAACATCCACCGGGTCTGGGCGACCTCGTCCTTCGACCGCTCCCGCAGCATCCAGAGCACCGGGTCGGCCGGGTCGACGCAGGCGGTCACCGACTTCGCGACCGACGACGCGCTGCCGACCATCGACCACAGGGCCCGGGCCGTCGCCTCCGACCCGGCGAGCAGGTTGTCGACCTCGATGTCCCCGTCGCTCCACCGGTAGACGACGAACCCGTCCTCGGCCAGGTAGCAGAAGTCGTCGTCGTCCTCGAGCCACAGCCGCCAGGTCCGCTCGTCGAAGGACAGCGGCCCGCTCGCGCGCGTGGCGGCGTGCACCCTGCCGATCAGGGCCACGAGATCGGCCGCGTCGGCCGGGCCCATCCGGCGCAGCTTGACCGCGCCTCCGGGGTCGCCCACCGTCCGCAGCGCCTCCGCGGGCAGGGTGATCCGCTGGAGCACGCCGGCGTGCTCGTAGCCCGCGCTCCGGTACAGCGGCGTGGTGGCCGGGTACAGCGCGGAGACCGCGTGGCCGAGCTGCGCGCAGCGCTCGATCACCGCGTCCATGAGCGTCCGGCCCACGCCCCTGCCGCGGTCCTCCGGCGCCACCGTCACGCCCGCCACGCCGCCCATCGACTGCGGGCGGCCGTGCCACCACTGGACATACGGGTTGATCCTGGCCGTGCCCACCAGGCGGGCGCCGTCGAAGGCGCCCAGGTAGCGGCCCTCGGGCAGCATCGGGGAGACGAGCTTGCGCCACGTCTGCGCGCCGTCGCCGGACAACGGGCCGAAGGCGCGTCTGCGGGAGTCGAGGACGGCGTCCAGGTCGTCGCTCGTAAGATGACGGATTTCCACAGCAGGCCAAGCTATGCGGGCGCCGGTGGCCGTTGCCACCGGTTTTCCGCCCCTCTGCCCGACTTCGGCGTCAGGCCTCGACCTTCTCCATGACCTCGTCGCTCACGTCGAAGTTCGCCCAGACGTTCTGCACGTCGTCGCTGTCCTCGAGCGCGTCGATGAGCTTGAAGACCTTGCGGGCGCCGTCCTCGTCGAGGGGGACGTTGAGCGTGGGGACGAAGCTCATCTCGGCCGACTCGTAGTCGATCCCCGCGTCCTGCAGCGCCTTGCGCACCGGGATGAGGTCGGAGGCCTCGCAGACCACCTCGAAGTTGTCGCCGAGGTCGTTGACCTCCTCGGCACCCGCGTCGAGGACGGCCATGAGCACGTCGTCCTCGGTCAGCGACCCCTTGGGGACGATCACGACGCCCTTGCGGTTGAACATGTACGACACCGAGCCGGGGTCGGCGAGCGAGCCGCCGTTGCGGGTCAGCGCCACGCGCACCTCGGACGCCGCGCGGTTGCGGTTGTCGGTGAGGCACTCGATGAGGACCGCGACGCCGCCCGGGGCGTAGCCCTCGTACATGATCGTCTGCCAGTCGGCGCCGCCGGCCTCGAGGCCGCCGCCGCGCTTGCGGGCCCGCTCGATGTTGTCGATCGGGACCGAGTTCTTCCTGGCCTTGGTGATGGCGTCGAACAGCGTGGGGTTGCCGTCCGGGTCGGGCCCGCCGGTCCTGGCCGCGACCTCGATGTTCTTGATGAGCTTGGCGAAAAGCTTGCCGCGCTTGGAGTCCAGCGCCGCCTTCTTGTGCTTCGTCGTCGCCCATTTGGAGTGGCCGGACATCGCCTAGAGCTCCCTCACCATTTCGACAAAATACGAGTGCACCCGCGCGTCGCCGGTCAGCTCCGGATGGAAGGACGTCGCGAGCAACGGTCCCTGTCGGACCGCGACGATCCTATCCCCAGCTTCGGTGCGGCCCAGCACCTCCACGTCGGGCCCCACGGACTCGACCCAGGGCGCGCGGATGAAGACGGCCCTGATCTCCCCGCGCCCGGCGAAGTCGAGATCGGCCTCGAACGAGTCGACCTGGCGGCCGAAGGCGTTGCGGCGGACCACCATGTCGATGCCGCCCAGCGTCTCCTGGCCCTCGATGCCGCCCCGGATGCGGTCGGCCAGCATGATCATGCCGGCGCACGAGCCGTAGGCGGGCATGCCCTCCTTGATCCGCGACCGCAGGGGTTCGAGCAGCTCGAAGGCGGTGGCGAGCTTCCAGATCGTGGTCGACTCCCCGCCCGGGACGACCAGCGCGTCCACCGCGGCGAGCTCCTCCTGCCTGCGCACCGGCACGGCGGTCGCGCCCGACTCCTCCAGCGCGCGGATGTGCTCGCGCACGTCGCCCTGCAGGGCGAGCACGCCGATCTTGGGTGCGGACCTCACGGTTTCCCTTCCTGTGGTGACCCTGTTCAGGGTATGGCCACGGTCTTGCGCGCCCAAAACGATAAATCAGACGGTCCCCCGGCCCAGCTTGGCCAGGGCGGGAAGGGCGCGGGCGATGGCCGAGCGCTCCTCGGGGGTCAGTGTGTCCAGCCGTCCGGACAGGTAGGCGACCCGCGACTGCCGTACGGCCCGGAGGCGGTCGCGGCCCTCGCCGGTCAGCTCGACGGTGCGCACCCGCGCGTCGGAGGCGTCGGTGCCCCGCGCGACCAGGCCGGCCTCCTCGAGGCGGTTGACCTGCACGCTCATCGTCGGGAGCTGCACGCCGTGCTCCTCGGCCAGCTCGGTCATCCGGCGCGCGCCGGCCTCCAGGGAACCGAGCACGGAGTACTGCTGGCTGGTGACCGGCTGCCCCGCCGTCGTACGGCGGAGCAGCATCACGATGTGGCGCAGCTCGCGTGACAGGGCCTCGGCGAGCCGCCCGGTGTCGTCGGTCGTCATAGCTGGTCACGATAACGGTGGCCGGGGCGGAACAGACGAAGCGGGCGGCGCCCCCCGGAAGGGGTCGCCGCCCGCCGGGGCGTGTCGTCAGGGGCGCTCGGTCTCCTGCCGCACCGTCGCCTCCACCATGTCCTCGGCCGTCATCTCCCGCCGCGCCGCGATCGAGGGGTCGAGCGGGCGCAGGTACGTCTGCTGCACGCCGGGCACCCTGTCCTCGATCACGAACGTCGCCCGGGTGCGCACCTCCGAGCCGGGGGCCGAGACGACGGGCACCACCCGGAAGTCGGCGGTCATCGCGTCCCTGTCGATCTTCGTCAGGACGTAGCCGCGCTGGTTGTTGTAGAACTTCAGGTGGGGGTTGATCTTCAGAAAGGGGTGCGCCGCCGGGTCGGAGTCGGCCCCGTCGCCGGTGGTGCTGATGGAGGTCGTCACCAGCTCGGAGCCGACCGTGGGGCCGGTCGGGTCGTCGTAGTCCAGCTTCAGGTCACTGGCCCAGTGCGCGTGCACGTCTCCGGTGAGCACGACGGGGTTGCGCACGCCGGCGTCGATCCAGCCGCGGGTGACGCGCTGCCGCGAGGCGACGTAACCGTCCCAGGCGTCCTGGCTGGTGATCTTCGCAGGCCCGGCGTTGTTGTCGCGCTGGGCGAAGAAGACCTGCTGGCCGATGACGTCCCAGCGCGCCCGCGATCGCCGGAAGCCGTCGAGCAGCCACGCCTCCTGTTCGAAGCCCATGATCGAGCGGGCCGGGTCGGCCGCCTCCGGGCAGTCCTTGTAGCCGTCGCCGCAGCCCTGGTCGTCGCGGAACTGCCGCGTGTCGAGCATGTGGAAGTTCGCCATCGCCCCCCACCGGACACGCCGGTAGAGCTGCATGTCGATGCCGCGCGGCACGGAGGTGCGGCGCAGCGGCATGTTCTCGTAGTAGGCGCGGAAGGCGGCGGCCCTGCGCTCGAGGAAGGTGGGCTGCTCCTCCGGGCGCTCCGGCATCTCGTCGGCCCAGTTGTTGTCCACCTCGTGGTCGTCGAAGACGACCAGCCACGGCGCGCCGGCGTGCGCGGCCTGCAGGTCGGGGTCGGTCTTGTACTGCGCGTGCCGCTGGCGGTAGTTCGCCAGCGTCATCGTCTCCGGCCCTTCGTGGTCGCGCACGTTGCCGCCGGGGGCGACGTAGGTGTTCCTGGTGTACTCGTACTGGTAGTCGCCCAGGTGGAGGACCAGGTCCGGGTGGTCCTCGGCGAGCCGGCGGTAGGAGGTGAAGTAGCCGTGCTCGTACTGCGCGCAGGACACGAAGGCCATCGTCAGCGGGCCGCCGAACGACAGCGGCTCCGGCGCGGTCAGGGCCCTGCCCGCCGGTGAGAGGTACGGCCCGACGCGGAAGCGGTACCAGTACTCCCTGCCGGGCCGCAGGTGGTCCACCTCGACGTGGACGCTGTGCCCCCATTCCGGGCTCGCCTCGGCCACGCCCGCCCGCACCACGCGGCGGCAGCTCTCGTCGGCGTAGACCTGCCACTGCACGGTGAACGCGCGATTCGGCATGCCGCCGAGCCCGTCCTCGGCGAGCGGCTGCGGGGCGAGGCGGGTCCAGATCACGAAGCCGGTGTGGTCGGGGTCGCCCGAGGCCACCCCGAGCGTGAACGGATCGCAGCGCAGGCCGCGGGAGGCGAGTTCGCCCGCGGTCTCGGGCGCGGGCGTGGGGGCCGCCGAGGCGGCCGCGGGGATCGCGGCGACGGCGCCGGCGGCGATTCCGGTGACGAGGAAGGAACGACGATCGAGGCCGGGCAACTGGGCTCCCTGTGACGATCAGTGGGGACGCCCGCAGCCTGACGATCGATCGTGACCGGAGAGTAAAGAGCGGCGGAACGATATCGGTCACCCGAAAGGCGACATCACCGCACGGTCATCTCGACATCCGATGCGCAGACGCAAGAACGCCCGGCCGGGATGTACCGGCCGGGCGTGTCTCCTCTGTGTGCCGCGCGGGCTGTCTACCAGCCGCGCTCGGCGAGGCGGTGCGGCACCGGGATGTCGTCGACGTTGATGCCGACCATGGGCTCGCCGAGGCCGCGCGAGACCTTGGCGATCACGTCGGGGTCGTCGTAGAACGTGGTGGCCTTGACGATGGCGGCGGCGCGCTTGGCGGGGTCGCCGGACTTGAAGATGCCCGAGCCGACGAACACGCCCTCGGCGCCGAGCTGCATCATCATCGCGGCGTCGGCCGGAGTGGCGATGCCGCCCGCGGTGAACAGCACCACCGGCAGCTTGCCGGTCTTGGCGACCTCGGCCACCAGCTCGTACGGCGCCTGCAGCTCCTTGGCCGCGACGTACAGCTCGTCCTCGGGCAGCGAGGTGAGGCGCTTGAGCTCGCCCCGGATCTTGCGCATGTGGGTGGTGGCGTTGGAGACGTCGCCGGTGCCGGCCTCGCCCTTCGAGCGGATCATCGCGGCGCCCTCGGTGATGCGGCGCAGCGCCTCGCCGAGGTTGGTGGCCCCGCACACGAAGGGGACGGTGAACTGCCACTTGTCGATGTGGTTGGCGTAGTCGGCCGGGGTCAGGACCTCGGACTCGTCGATGTAGTCGACGCCGAGCGCCTGGAGCACCTGGGCCTCGACGAAGTGGCCGATCCTGGCCTTGGCCATCACGGGGATGGACACGGCGCCGATGATGCCCTCGATCATGTCGGGGTCGCTCATCCGGGACACGCCGCCCTGGGCGCGGATGTCGGCGGGAACGCGCTCGAGCGCCATGACGGCGACGGCTCCGGCGTCCTCGGCGATCTTGGCCTGCTCCGGGGTGACGACGTCCATGATGACACCGCCCTTGAGCATCTCGGCCATGCCGCGCTTCACGCGGGCGGTGCCGACGGCGGTGGTCTCGTTGACTTCGGGGGTGCTGCTGGACACGGTGCTACCTCACGACGGCGGGCCTACGGATTCCTCTCCATGGTAGGTGCTGGCCGATCCCGCACCCGACGCTCCCACATGGCGGAGTCGATCACGTCTTTTGTCCATCACGGCGCGACGGGCTTGCGCGAGGCGAGCACGACCCAGACCTGGCCGCGGGCGAACGGCATGGGCGTGCCGTCGGCCATGGTGAAGGTGGTGCCCTCCTTCTCCGAGGGGCGCGACCACTTCACCCGGTAGGCCTGGCCGTCCCTGAGCACGACGCCGGTGCCCTTGCCCACCGTGTGCACGAGCGGGGTGTAGCTGCCGGTGAAGTCGTGGAACTCCGAGCGGTCGGTCTTCACCCACTGGATGACGATCGTGGGGGCGCCCTGCTGGCCGCCCTCGGCGGCCATGTCCTTCTCGCCGTCCTGGGTGACCAGCCAGCGCTTCTGCGCCGCCGACCAGGTGAACGTGAAGCGGGCCGCCGGATAGCGCACGCTGACGCTCTTCTGCGGCGTGCCCCCGGCGGGCGGCTCGTCGGAGAAGACGAACCCGATGTCCTTCGCCCTGCTCGCCCGCGGCGCCTTGGCGAGCAGCTTCCTGGGGCTGCCGACCAGGTTGTACGGCGCGACGCGGCCCTGGGCGCGGGTGTACGCGCCGGGGACGCTGCTGTCGGACACGTCGAACAGCGAGGCCTTCTGGACGAAGGGGATCATCTTCGTCTGCACCCCGGAGTAGGCCAGGGCGGGCTTGCCGAACATCGGGAGGATGTGCAGGTCGGAGATGCGGGCGCTGCGGACCGGCCCCACCTGCGCGGGCAGCTTCGAGGAGAAGATCGCCATGAGCCGGGTGAGCCCGCCCTCGACCTGCTCGACGTAGACGATGTCGGCGCTGCGCACGCCCATCTGCGGCTTGCCCGCGTGAGTGTTCTCGATCTTCACCGCGAGGACGGGCCTGCGGGAGGCGACCGGGCGGCCGGTGAACGGGTGCTCGGGAGGCGGCGTCGGCGACGGGGACGCCAGCGGGCTCGCCCCCTCGGACTGCGCGGCCGGCTTGTCGTCGCCGGAACACGCGGTTCCGGTCAGGATGACCGCCATGGCCAGCGTGAAGCCGATCCCTGCCCGCACCGTACCGCTCCTCCCGGTGGAAGCCCCGTCACCAGGCACGACGGACCTGGCCCACGCGGACCCGTTGACCAGCATGGCAATGAAACGGCATGAGCTTACCGGGATCGGCCCGAAATGCCCGACAAAAAGTGACTATCCAGTAGCGAGGGCTTCGGGCGGTTCGTCGTCGATGTCGAAGTACCGGGGCGGGTCGGTGTGCCCGGCCAGGCGCAGCGTGCGGGCCAGCCAGCGCCGCTGCGCCGTACGCGTGACGCCGGCGGCGTTGTTGTAGAACCGGCGCGAGTAGACGACCTTGGCGACCGCCGTGTCCAACTCCTCCAGCAGCGCCGTCCCCGCGGGATGCTCGGCCAGCTTCTCCCTGAACCGCTCCTGGTCGACCACCGCCCGCAGCGTCCTCGACAGGTCGCTCTCGGCGTGCTCGCGCTCGTCCGGCCCCGCCGTACGCGCCTCGTGGGCGGCCGCGGCGAGCACCAGCGAGGTGGCGGGGTCGAGGATGCGCGAGCCGGCGAGCTCCAGGCAGACCGCGGCGCGGCGCAGCAGCGCGGCGTCGAGCGCGGCCTGCGCGGTCTCCAGTCGGATGTGGAGGCGGTCGAGCCGCCCGGCCCGCCAGGAGACGTAGACGGCGAACAGCACGACGACCACGGCCGCCACGAGGATGACGGTGGTCGTCACGGCAGCGCGTCCTCCACGACTCCGGCGCTGGCGTGCGTGACGGTCTCGTAGACGCGCACGACCTCGCGCGCGACCGTCGACCAGTCGTACTTCCACACGGCCTGGCGGGCCTCGTCGGAGAGCTTCGCGCGGCGCCCGGGGTCGTCGAGCAGCCGGGCGGCCTCCTGTGCCAGGGCGGCCGGGTCCCCGGTCGTGAACAGCGCCCCGGCCTGGCCGTCGCCCAGCACGCGCCGGAAGGCCGGGATGTCGCTGGCGAGGATCGGCGCCCCCGCCGACATGGCCTCGGTGAGCACGATGCCGAAGCTCTCGCCGCCGAGGTTGGGCGCGCAGAAGACGTCCACGGAGTGGTAGGCGCGCACCTTGTCGGCCTCGCTGACCATGCCGAGCAGCCCGACCCTGTCCCGGTACGGCGCCGGCACCCGGTCGAGCACGTCGTCGGGGTCGCCGGGCCCGGCGATCAGCAGCCGCAGCCCCGGCCGTTCGGGCGCGAGCAGCGCGAACGCCTCCAGCAGCACGGCCAGGCCCTTGCGCGGCTCGTCCATCCGCCCGAGGAAGCCGATCACGCCGCCGTCCGGGCCCCAGCCCGGCAGCGGCTCGCCCTCGGCGTACCTGCGCACCGTGACCCCGTTCGGGATCAGCACCGCGTCGCCGCCGAGGTGTTCCACCAGCGTCTTGCGGGCGGCGTCGGAGACCGCGATCCTGCCCGTGATCTTCTCCAGCGCGCTCTGCAGCATCGGCGCGGCCACGGACATCGCCCGCGACCTCTCGTAGGAGGCGTGAAACGTCGCCACGATCGGTCCGCGGGCCACCCAGCAGGCCAGCACGCCGAGTGACGGCACGGCGGGCTCGTGCACGTGCAGCACGTCGAACCCGCCCTCCCTGATCCACTTGCGCACCCGGTTCGCCGACAGGAAGCCGAACGCCAGGCGGGCGACCGACCCGTTGTACGGCACGGGCACCGCGCGGCCCGCCGGGGTCACGTACGGCGGCAGCTCGGCGTCGTCGGCGGCGGGGGCGATGACCGACACCTTGTGCCCGTCCTCGATGAGCGCCTCGGCGAGGTCCCTGATGTGCGCCTGCACGCCCCCGGGGACCTCCCAGGTGTACGGGCAGACGATGCCGACGTTCACGACCCGGCCCCGGCGCGCGGCTCCAGGTCGTCGAGCCACAGGCGCTGGAGCATGTGCCAGTCCTCCGGGTGCTCGGCGATGCCCTTCTCGAACACCGCCGCAACGGCCTGGGTCATCACCCCGACCTTCTCCTGCCGCGTCCCCTCGGACGGCACGGGGATCTCCTCGTGGATCCGGATGCCCCAGCCGTTCCCCTCGAACCACAGCACGGCGGGCAGCAGCGCGGCGCCCGTCTGGATCGCCAGCAGCGCGGGCCCGGCGACCATGCGCGTCCTGGCGCCGAAGAACTCGACCTCGACGCCGGAGGCGGTCAGGTCGCGCTCGGCGGGCAGGCACACCGGCCTGCCCGCGCGCAGCCGCTTGGCCAGCGTGCCGAACGCCATCGCGCTGCCGCCGCCCTTGGCCGTCAGCGGCAGCACCTCCATGCCGAGCCGCTCGCGGTAGGCCACGAAGCGCTCGAACAGCGACTCCGGCTTCAGCCGCTCGGCGACGGTGGTGAAGGGGTGGCCCATGTGCACCAGCCAGGCCCCGGCCAGGTCGTAGTTGCCCATGTGGGGCAGCGCGACCACCACTCCCCTGCCCCGGGCGAGGTTGTCGAAGATGTGCTCGCCCCCGGTGGTCCGGGTGCCGTCGAGGATGCGCTCGCGGGTGTAGGCGGTGAAGCGGAACGACTCCATCCAGTACCGGAAGTAGGAGCGCATCCCGGCCCGGCTCAGGTCGCGCACGGCCGGATCGCCGGGGTCGCCGCCGACGACGCGGGCCAGATTGGCCTCCAGGCGGCGTACGGACTTGCCCCGCCTGTGCCACAACCAGTCGGCGAGGACCCGGAAGAACCAGGCGGCCAGCCGTCCCGGCACGTAGCGGACCACGGCCCAGCCGGCGGTGTAGGCGGCCGCGACCAGCCGGTCGGCGAGCGGCGCCGCGCCGGGGCGCGCGGGCCGTGCGGGGGACGGGCCGTCCGGCGCCGCACCGGGTCTTCCGGACCGCCCCCGGGGTGGGCCGGCCGTGCCCTTCATTCGACCACCGCCTGTCTGTAGACGTGCACCATCCGCTGGACCACCGTGACGGCGCTGGCGGCGGCGAGCAGCCAGAGCCCGGCCGCCAGGACGTACGGCACGCCGAGGCCGGAAAGCCCGGCCGCGACGAGCACGACCACGAGACGCTCCCCCCGTTCGGCGATGCCGACGTTCGCGGTCATGCCGAGACCCTCGGCCCTGGCCTTGGCGTAGGAGACCAATGCTCCCGCGACGAGGCAGAAGAGCGCGACTGCCGCGAGGACGATCTCGGGCTCGTCCTTGAGGACGAAGTAGAGGATCAGCCCCGAGAAGATCGAGGCGTCGCCGAGACGGTCGAGCGTGGAGTCGAGGAAGGCGCCCCACGTGCTCCCCTTGCCCGTCATGCGGGCCAGCACGCCGTCCAGGAGGTCGGCGAGCACGAAGAACGTGATGACGAGCGTTCCCGCGAACAGATGCCCGGGCGGGTAGAAGACGAGGGCCGAGGCCACCACTCCGAGCGTACCGATCGTCGTGATCACGTCGGGCGAGATCCCCCATCGGGCGAGGGCTCGCCCCAGGGGGGTCATGACTCGGGTGACGGCGGGGCGCAGGATGTTCAACATCGCCGTCCGATCGTAGGCCATCCAGGGCTGTCGCACCTCGCAAGCACATTGGCCGAAAAGTCTTGTGATATGCGCCACATGGGTAAAGGGTGAAGAGCACGCGCCCGCAGGGCCGCGCGGAGGTGTCACGGAGATCTTCGTGCGGTTTCGGAGAAGGGCGGGCCCCCGGGCGCGGAAAGCGACGGCACGAGCGGCCGGCGCGGGGTGCGTGCCACGCGCCCATCCCGACCGCTCCGAGATTCGGGAGGCGATGTGGCCGAAAGATCAACCGGCGCGACAACAGGGGCCGCGGGCAGGGCACCCGCGGCCGATCGGCCGGACATGGTGCGCAATGTCGTGCTGGTCGGCCATTCCGGGGCCGGGAAGACCACACTGGTCGAGGCGCTGCTCGCGGAGACGGGCACCATCCAGCGTTCCGGCCGGGTCGAGGACGGCACCACGGTCAGCGACTTCGACGAGGTGGAGGTGCGCCAGCAGCGCTCGGTGAACCTGTCGGTCGCTCCCGTCGTCTACAACGGCATCAAAATCAACTTCCTGGACACCCCCGGGTACGCCGACTTCGTCGGCGACCTGCGGGCCGGGCTGCGCGCGGCCGACGCGGCGCTGTTCGTCGTCTCGGCCGCCGACGGCGTGGACGGGCTGACGCGCATGCTCTGGGAGGAGTGCGCGCTCGTCGGGATGCCCCGCGCCGTGGTCATCACCAAGATCGACCATCAGCGCGCCAACTTCGACGAGGTCCTCGCCACCTGCCAGGACGCGTTCGGCGACGGCGTCGCGCCGCTCTATCTGCCGGTGGACGGCACCGGGCTGCTCGGGCTGCTCTCGCAGCGGCTGTTCGACTACGGCGGCGGCCGCCGGACCGAGCGGGAGCCGGACGCCGACCAGCTCGCGCTCATCGAGCAGTACCGCGGCGACCTCATCGAGGGGATCATCCAGGAGAGCGAGGACGAGACCCTCATGGACCGCTATCTCTCCGGCGAGACGATCGACACCAAGGTGCTGATCGACGACCTGGAGAAGGCGGTCGCCCGGGCCGGCTTCTACCCGGTCCTCGCGACGGCTCCCGGGGTCGGCATGCTGGAGCTCCTGGAGATCGTCACCCAGGGCTTCCCGTCGCCCCTGGAGCACCCGCTGCCGAAGATCACCGGGATCGACGGCAAGCCGTGCAGGGAGATCACCGCCGACCCGGACGGCCCGCTCGTGGCCGAGGTCGTGAAGACCACGAGCGACCCCTACGTCGGGCGGATCAGCCTGGTCCGGGTCTTCTCCGGCACCCTGCGGCCGGACATGACGGTGCACGTCTCCGGCCACGGCCTGGCGGAACGGGGACACGAGGACCACGACGTCGACGAACGGGTGGGCACGCTGTCGTCGCCGTTGGGCAAGGTCCAGCGGACCATGGGCAAGTGCGTCGCCGGGGACATCTGCGCGGTCGCCAAGCTGTCGCGGACCGAGACGGGCGACACGCTCTCCGACAAGGACGACCCGCTGCTGGTCGAGGCGTGGACCATGCCGGAACCGCTCCTGCCGGTGGCGATCAGCGCCAGGTCGAAGGCCGACGAGGACAAGCTCAGCCAGGCCCTGAGCCGCCTGGTCGCGGAGGACCCGACCCTGCGGCTGGAGAACAACGCCGAGACCCGCCAGCTCGTGCTGTGGTGCATGGGCGAGGCGCACGCCGACGTCCTGCTCGACCGCCTGGCCAAGCGGCACGGGGTCGAGGTCGAGAAGATCGACCTGCGGGTGCCGCTGCGGGAGACCTTCGCCGGCAAGGCGCAGGGCCTGGGGCGCAACGTCAAGCAGACCGGCGGCCACGGCCAGTACGCGATCTGCCACATCGAGGTCGAGCCGCTGCCGTCGGGCGGCGGGTTCGAGTTCGTCGACAAGATCGTGGGCGGGGTCGTCCCGAGGCAGTTCATCCCGTCCGTGGAGAAGGGCGTGCGGGCGCAGATGGAACGCGGGGTCGTCGCCGGCTATCCGATGGTCGACGTCCGCGTCACGCTCTACGACGGCAAGGCCCACTCGGTCGACTCGTCCGACATGGCCTTCCAGATCGCCGGTCAGCTCGCGCTCAAGGACGCCGCGTCCAAGGTGGCGACGCACCTGCTCGAACCGGTGGACGAGGTGGCCGTCCTCGTCGCGGACGACTACGTCGGAGCCGTGATGTCCGACCTGTCCTCCCGCCGTGGCAGGGTGCTCGGCACCGAACCGGTCGGCACCGGCCGCACGCTGGTGCGCGCCGAGGTGCCGCAACTGGAGATCACGCGGTACGCGATCGACCTGCGCTCGCTGTCCCACGGGGCGGGCACGTTCACCCGTACCTTCCTGCGGTACGAGCCCCTGCCCGCGCACCTGGCCGGCAAGGTGGCCGCGGCGGGCGAGCAGTAGGGAGTGCCCGACAGACGCTGCCCGGCCGGGACCCCGGCGGCCCGCCTCCCCGCCGCCGGGGTCCCGCCGCGTCCGCGCAGCTCACCCGGCCCTTTTCGAAGGGCCGGGTTTCGTTTTCGCGCCGTCCGGGGAGCCCCGATAGGTGCCCCGCGTCACACACGCATCACAAGTTCATTTCGTTTTTCTGGCTAAACCATTCTTTTGCCGGTGTAAGACTTATGGCCGGACTTACTGGCAAATCGGAGGGGTAGCCACGTGACCGAGCGGGGACAGGTCATCCGTCCGTTGATCGCGACCACCGTCATCGCGGCAGTCGCGGTCGGAGCCGCCTACACCTTCGGCCCCGGCGCCCAGGCCGAGAAGGTCGCCGCCGGGAAGGCCGGCCGCACGGCGGCCCCGAAGGCGCAGCGGCAGCAGGTCAGGGCGGAGACGCTCACGGCGGCCGACACCTGCGCCGTCAACGTGAAATATCCCAAGCGCCAGCTGCGCGGCGTCTGGATCGCGACCGTGCACAATCTCGATTGGCCGTCGAAGCCGGGACTGCCGCCCGACCGGCAGAAGGCCGAATACGTAAAAATCCTCGACAACGCCGTAAAACGGCGTCTGAACTCGGTGTTCTTCCAGGTCCGGCCCGCCTCGGACGCGATCTACCGCTCGTCCCTGGAGCCGTGGTCCCAGTGGCTCACCGGCACGGCGGGCCGGGACCCCGGCTGGGACCCGCTGCCGTTCCTGGTCGACGAGGCCCACAAGCGCGGCCTGCAGTTCCACGCGTGGTTCAACCCCTACCGGGCGGCCGACTCCGCCTCCTCGAAGCTGCCCGCCGGGCACCCGGCGCGGCTCCACCCCGACTGGACCGTCAGGCACGAGGGCAAGCTGTACTACAACCCCGGCCTGCCGCAGGTGCGCGGCTGGGTGACCAAGGTCGTGACCGACGTCGTCAAGCGCTACGACGTCGACGGCGTCCACTTCGACGACTACTTCTACCCCTACCCCGGGCAGGGCACGCGGTTCGCCGACCAGGCCGCGTACAAGAAGTACGGCAAGGGCCTGACGCTGGCCGACTGGCGGCGGCGCAACGTGAACCAGCTCGTCGCCGAGGTCTCGCAGGCCGTCCATTCGGCCAAACCGCACACCGTCTTCGGGATCAGCCCGTTCGGCATCTGGCGCAACAAGACCGAGGACCCGGCGGGCTCGGCCACCAAGGGCATGTCGGCCTACGACTCGATCTACGCGGACGCCAGGGCGTGGATCAAGGCGGGCTCGGTCGACTACGTGATGCCCCAGCTCTACTGGCCCCGCGGGTTCGCCGCGGCCGACTACACCGTGCTCGCCAAGTGGTGGGCCGACGCGGTGAAGGGCACCGCCGTCGACCTCTACATCGGGCAGGCCCTCTACCGGGTCGGGGCCGCAGACACCCCCGCCTGGACCAAGGCGGGCGAGCTGCCCGCCCACCTCACGCTGAACCGCAAGTATCCCGAGATCTCGGGCGACGTCTACTTCAGCGCCGCGCAGCTGGCGAAGAACCCGCTCGGCGTGCTCGACCGTATCGTGAAGAGCCACTACGCCCGCCCGGCGCTGCCGCCGGTGCTCCGGGCGAGCGCCACGCCGCCCGTCGCCCCGCGCGCGGTGAAGGCCTCCGGCGGGACCTTGACCTGGCAGCCCCAGCCGGGCGCGCAGGCGTACGGCGTCTACCGGGTGGCGGACAAGGACGCCTCCTGCGCGACGGCGGACGCGCGCAACCTGGTGGCGGTCGTGCCGGCCTCCGGCGCCCCGTCGTACGCCGCCGCCGGCTCCGGCGCCTACTACGTCACGACCGTCGACCGCCTCGGCAACGAGAGCCCGGCGACCCGGGCGGGCTGACCCCGGGCCGGAGGTCGTTCATCCCTCGTCGAGCTCGGCCAGGAGCTCCCGCTTGCGCTCGGCGGGGATGAGCCGCCAGTCGAGGTCCTCGAGCGCGCCCTCCATGGCCCACAGCGCGTTCAGCGACAGTCCGGGGATGCCGGCGTCCCTGAGCCGCCGGTGGGCCTCCACCGCGCCGAGCTCGGCGAGCCGCTCCGGGTTCTCGATGCCCACCCGCCCGAGCCACTCCCCGCTCTTCGGTCCCAGATTGCGCATGTCCTCCAGCCTCATTCGTTCATTGTGCGGGCTGCGCGGGCGTCAACGGGTCCGGTAGCGTGGTCGCGAGTTTTCCCAAGATCATGTGCGGGGCTGGGGGTCACCGGTGAGAGGCACGTGGGTGCAGCGCGCGCTCGTCGCCGTCGTGTTCGGCGTGTCGGTCACGGCCCTCGCCCCGGCGGCGTCCGCGGGAGTCACGGCCGGGCCGGGCGAGAGCGGGACGGCGGCCGGGGAGCGGGTGGTGCTCGTCGGGATCCCCGGGCTGATGTGGAGCGACGTCACCCCCGACGACACGCCGAACCTCTGGCGGCTCGCCGGCGACTCGGCCCTCGGCTCGCTGTCGGTGCGGGCCGTGCGCAAGGACACCTGCCCGTACGACGCCTGGCTCACGGTCTCGGCCGGGGTGCGGTCGGCGGTGGGCGGCGGGTGCGGCATGGCGCCCACGCCCGAGGCGGACGGCGCGGGGGCGGCGATCCCCGAGTTCTCCTGGCTGTGGGAGGCGCGGGGGCAGCGCGACGCGGGCACGCTCGGGCAGGCCCTGCACGCGGCCGGGCGCACGACGATGGCCGTCGGCCCGGGAGCCGCGCTCGCGCTGGCCGACCGCGAGGGCCGGGTGGACGTCTACGCCGCCTCGCCCGCCGAGGTCACGCAGTGGCCGGGCGGCGACGTGGTCGCCGTGGAGATCCCCGACCTCGTCGCGCCCTACGTCTCCGGCGACCGGCTGACCGACGTGCCCGAACTCCTGCCCGCCGCCGCGCGGCGGGCCGCGGCGCGGGCGGCCGACGCGAGGCTCGGGTCGTTCCTGCCACGGCTCGGACCGGCGACGGTGCTGGTCGCCGGGCTCTCCGACCACGGCTCGGTCCCCCATCTCAGGGTCGCGATGCTCCACGACGGTGGGACGGCGGGCACACTCGGCGCCCGCTCCACGCACCGGGACGACATGATCATCCTTCCCGATCTCACCGCCACGATCCTGGCGAGGGCCGGGGTGGCCGCTCCCGCGAACGTCGTCGGCGTGCCGGTCGAGACCCACGCGGCCGGCGCGACCCCGGACGAGCGCGTCGCGGCCCTGCGCACCGCCGACGTGGCCGGTCAGACGATCCGCGACATGACCGGCGTCTTCTTCACCACGCTCGCCGTGCTCCAGGTGCTCTTCTACGTCATCGCGTTCGTGCTGCTGCGCCGCCGCGACGGACTGCCCGCCGTACGGGCCGCCGCCGTGGCGCTCGCCGCGATCCCCGTCTCGACCTACCTCGTCAACCTCACGCCGTGGGCCCGTGCGGCACAGCCGGCGCTGACGCTCTTCGCCTCGATCGCGGTGATCGCGGCGGCGCTCACCGTGACGGCACTCGCGGGGCCGTGGCGGCGCGGCGTGCTCGGGCCGCTGACCGTGATCGCCGCGGTGACCTCGGCCGTGCTGCTGTGCGACCTGCTGACCGGCACCCCGCTGCAGCTCAACAGCCTGATGGGCTACACGGGCGTGGTCGGCGCCCGCTACTACGGCCTGGGGAACATCCCCTTCGCGCTGCTCGCCACGGCCGTGCTGCTCGTCACCACGGCCGCCGCCGACCGGCTGGTCAGGGCCGGCCGCAAGGGCGTCGCGGTGGCCCTGGTCGCCGCGCTCGGGGCCTTCGCGATGCTGCTCGACGGCTGGCCGGGCGTGGGCAGCGACTTCGGCGGCGTCATCGCCTTCGTGCCGGGCATCGCGGTCACCGCGCTGATCGTGGCGGGCAGGCGGGTGTCGATCGTGAAGCTGGGCGCCTTCTGCGCCGCGGGCGGCGTGCTGGTGATGGCCATCGCCTATCTCGACCACCTGCGTCCCCCGGCCAGCCAGACCCACCTCGGCCGTTTCGTGGGGCAGGTGGCCGACGGCACGTTCCTGCCGGTGATCTCCCGCAAGCTCGGCGCGATGCTGTCCACGTTGCTCAGCCCGAACCTGATGCCCGTGGTGATCGCGGCGTTCGCGTTCCTCGTCTTCGCGCTGCTGCGGCCGGGGGCGGCGAGCGCCGGGGTCCTGCCGATCGCGTTCGAACGGGCGCCCATGCTGAGGGCGGGCCTGCTCGGCGCGCTCGTCAGCGGGCTGGTCGGCATGCTCGTCAACGACTCGGGGGCCGCGGTGCTGTCCATGGCCCTCGCCCTGGCCGTGCCGCTCGTCCTCAGCGCGGGCGTTCGCGCCCTGCAGCACGGCGAGCCGGCCCCGGCGGCCTGACCGGCCGCCGCCCGGGGTTGGCGGCGCCGGCCGGTCTTCGCGCGGCGCACAGACCGGTCAGGAGGAGGCGGGCCAGGCGTCGGCGAGCAGGTCCCGGGTGTCGCGCAGCAGCTGCGGCAGCACCTTGGTGCGCCCGACCACCGGCATGAAGTTGGTGTCGCCGCCCCACCGGGGCACGACGTGCTGGTGGAGGTGGGCGGCGATGCCCGCGCCCGCCACGCCGCCCAGGTTCATGCCGACGTTGAAGCCCTGCGCCCCGCTCGCCTTGCGCAGCGCCTGCGTCGCGCGCTTGGTGAACTCGGCCAGCTCGGCCGTCTCCGGTCCGTCGAGGTCGGCGTAGTCCGACACGTGGCGGTAGGGGCAGACCATGAGGTGCCCCGAGTTGTACGGGTAGAGGTTGAGCACGGCGAACACGGCCGATCCCCGCGCCACGATCAGCCCGTCCTCGTCGGACAGCTTGGGGATCTCGCAGAACGGGCAGCCGTCGTCCACCCCTGACCCGCTGGGCTTGTTCTCGCCCTTGATGTAGGCCATCCGGTGCGGGGTCCACAGGCGCTGGAAACTGTCGGGAACCCCGGCGCCGGCCTGCTCGATCGGCTCTGAATCCACGGTCGCGCTTCCCTCCGGTCCGTCCCCTGTGCCTGGTCGCCGCCGCTCCCGCCCGCACGACGGCACGGCGACGGCACAGCGACGGCACGGCAGCAGCATATGACCCCGGGGATCTCTGCCCGCCCGCCGGGTTGACCGGGAGCGGCGCAGACACGCTCCCGCCGGCGGGAGCCCGTTGCCCATGCCGATATGCGCGGACGCCGGACGGCCCGTCCGGTCGTCGGGCAGAATGCACCTGCCGGACGCCCCCCACCCTTATGGAGCCGTCACATGAGCGAGGCCGCCGCCGTCGAGGAGCGGATGGAAGAGCAGGTCGACGCGTACGCGGAGACAGGCCCCGGTGACCCGGCGGAGCCCGAGCCGCTCGCGGTGACACTCCGGCCCGACGCTCCGGCGGTGGACGTCCTCAAGGGCCGCATCAAGGTCGCCGACGAGGTCGTGGAGAAGGTCGCCGCGCTGGCCGCCCTGGAGATCCCCGGCGTCGCCGACCTGGGGGGCGACCTCGAGCGCGCCTTTGAATCCGTGCGCGACCGCATCGGCGTGGGGACCAAACGGGCGACGCAGGGCGTGCAGGCGAAAATCCAGGATCAGCAGGTCTCCGTCGACGTGACCATCGTCATCGTGTACGGCCATGTGGTGATGGACGTCGCCACCGAGGTCAAGGTCAACGTCGCCCGGGCGGTGAGCCGCATGCTCGGCATGCGCGTGGTCGAGGTCAACGTGACCGTCGACGACGTCCGCCTCCCCGGTCAGGGCTCCCCCGCCGAGGACGCCCCGGCCGCCTGATCCGGCCCGTTCGCTCGCTCGGGAGAGCTCGCGGCGTCGGGACATCCCGCGTACCGACCCTGCCAGTCGTCGCGACCGCCGATCGGCGCGATCATTGTCCTGGCAGGATGGCGGGCATGGAACGTGTGCTTGGAATCGGCGGATATTTCATGCGGGCTGCCGACCCGGTGGCCCTGGGCGCCTGGTACCGCGACTGTCTCGGCCTGGACGCCGATGAGAACGGCTTATGGCGGCAGGATGCCGGGTTCACGGTGTTCGCGACGTTCGAGTCCGAAACCGGCTACTTCGGGTCCCGCACCCAGCAGGTCATGATCAACTTCCGGGTCCGCGACCTGGAGGCGATGCTCGCGCAACTTCGCGCCAAGGGCGCGGACGTGGCCGCGGAGACGCAGGACATGGAGGGCGTCGGTCGATTCGGCTGGGTCACCGATCCCGAGGGCAATCGGATCGAGCTGTGGCAGCCCGCCTGACGGTGTCGTCACGCGGACGGTGACGAGGTGGCTCACTTGGTCCTGGACAAATCGGGCGCCCCGGAGGGGACGCCCGATCTGCTGTCTTCCGGCCGTCAGACCTGGATGCGGCGGCGGACGGCGTCGACGATCTCGTTGATCGCCTGGTCGATCGGCACGCCGTTCTTCTGCTCGCCGTTGCGGTAGCGGAAGGACACCGCCCCCGCCGCGATGTCGTCGTCGCCGGCCAGCAGCATGTACGGCACCTTGGCCTTCTGCGCGTTGCGGATCTTCTTCTGCATACGGTCGTCGCTCTCGTCGACCTCGACCCGGATGCCGTGCTCACGCAGCCGCTTGGCGACGTCCTGCAGGTAGGGCACGTGGGCGTCGGCGATCGGGATGCCGACCACCTGCACGGGGGCCAGCCACGGAGGGAAGGCGCCCGCGTAGTGCTCGACCAGCACGCCGAAGAACCGCTCGATCGACCCGAACAGCGCCCGGTGGATCTTGACGGGCCGCTTCCTGGTGCCGTCCGCAGCCTGGTATTCCAGCTCGAACAGCTCGGGCAGGTTGAAGTCGAGCTGGATGGTCGACATCTGCCAGGTGCGGCCGATGGCGTCCCGCGCCTGCACCGAGATCTTCGGGCCGTAGAAGGCCGCGCCGCCGGGGTCGAGAACCAGCTTCAGGTTCTCGGACTCGGCGACCTCCCGCAGGGTCTCGGTGGCTTGCTCCCACACCTCGTCGGAGCCGACGTACTTCTCCGGGTCCTTCGTGGAAAGCTCCAGGTAGAAGTCGTCGAGGCCGTAGTCGCGCAGCAGGTCGAGCACGAACCGCAGCAGCGACTTGAGTTCGTCGCGCATCTGCTCCTGAGTGCAGTAGATGTGCGCGTCGTCCTGGGTCAGCCCGCGTACGCGGGTGAGGCCGTGCACCACGCCCGACTTCTCATACCGATACACGGTGCCGAACTCGAACAGCCGCAGCGGCAGCTCACGGTAGGACCGCCCGCGCGACCTGAAGATCAGGTTGTGCATCGGGCAGTTCATCGGCTTGAGGTAGTAGCGCGCGCCCTCCAGCTCCATCGGAGGGAACATGCCGTCGGCGTACCAGTCGAGGTGACCGGAGATTTTGTACAGATTCTCCTTGGTGATGTGCGGGGTGTTGACGAAGGAGTAGCCCGCCTCCTCGTGCCTGCGGCGCGAGTAGTCCTCCATCACCCGGCGGATCACGCCGCCCTTGGGGTGGAACACCGGCAGGCCGGAGCCCAGCTCGTCCGGGAAGGAGAACAGGTCGAGCTCGGCGCCGAGCTTGCGGTGGTCGCGCTTCTCGGCCTCCTCCAGGAACTTGAGATACTCGTCCTGCTTCTCGCGGGACTCCCAGGCGGTGCCGTAGATGCGCTGGAGCTGCGGGTTCTTCTCGCTGCCCCGCCAGTAGGCGCCGCCGGACCGCATGAGCTTGAAGGCGGGGATGACGCGGGTGGTCGGCAGGTGGGGCCCCCGGCACAGGTCCTTCCAGCACAGCTCGCCCGACTTGGGGTCGAGGTTGTCGTAGATGGTGAGCTGGCCACCGCCCACCTCGACGTTCGCGCCGTCGGCCGCCTCGGCCGCGCCGCCCTTGAGCCCGATGAGCTCCAGCTTGTACGGCTCGGCCGCGAGCTCCTCGCGGGCCTCGTCGTCGCCGACCGGGCGGCGGCGGAAGGTCTGTCCCTGCTTGACGATCTCGCGCATGCGCTTCTCGATGCGCTTGAGGTCGTCGGGGGTGAACGGCTCGCGGACGTCGAAGTCGTAGTAAAAGCCGTTCTCGACCGGCGGGCCGATGCCGAGCTTGGCCTCGGGGAAGATCTCCTGCACGGCCTGGGCCATGACGTGCGCGGTGGAGTGGCGCAGGATGGCCCGGCCGTCGGCGCTGTCGATCGCGACGGGCTCGACCACGTCGCCCTCGGCGACCTCGGCGGCCAGGTCGCGCAGGTCGCCGTTGATCCGGGCGGCGATCACCGACCTGCCGTCGGCGCCGAGCGCCTCCCCGGCCGTCGTACCCGCCGCCACCACGCGCTCGGCTCCGGCGAGGGTGATGCGTATCTCAAGGGCGGCGGACACGGTGGCTCCTTAGGACAGGTTCGATGCGCGGATCTCGGGGGCCGCGCGCACGCGGGGCGGCGGCTCCGGTCGTCTCCGATGCTACCGGTGCCGCCGCCCCCGAATGGCGGGGATGCGCCGCGCCCGCCCGCCCGCGTCCCGGCCTCCCGACGAGAGGGACCGGGATTCGCCGGGTCCGGGGAGTCAGTACGGCCACGTCCAGTCGCGGATCTCGGCGGGGTCCTCGCCGTACTCGCGGGTGTGGGCGCGGGCGCGCAGCCGGGCGTCGGCCATGCGCTGGCGCAGGTGGGCGGCGCTGCTGCCCAGGCCGGGCACCCGGTCGATCACGTCCATCACCAGGTGGAAGCGGTCGATGTCGTTGAGCATCGCCATGTCGAACGGCGTGGTCGTGGTGCCCTCCTCCTTGTAACCGCGCACGTGGATGTTCTCGTGCCCCGTGCGCCGGTAGGTCAGGCGGTGGATCAGCCACGGGTAGCCGTGGAAGTTGAAGATGATCGGCCGGTCCGTGGTGAACAGCGCGTCGAACTCGGCGTCGGGCAGGCCGTGCGGGTGCTCGGAGGCCGGCTGCAGCCGCATGAGGTCGACCACGTTGATCACCCGGATCCGCAGCTCGGGCAGGTGCTCGCGGAGCAGTGCGGCGGCGGCCAGGGTCTCCAGCGTGGGCACGTCGCCGGCGCAGGCGAGCACGACGTCGGGGTCGGCGCCCTCGTCGGTGGAGGCCCAGTCGAGGATGCCGAGTCCGCGGGTGCAGTGGACGACCGCCTCGTCCATGCTCATCAGGTCGAGCACGGGCTGCTTGCCCGCCACGACGACGTTGACGTAGTCGCGCGAGCGCAGGCAGTGGTCGGCGACCGACAGCAGGGTGTTGGCGTCCGGCGGCAGGTAGACGCGCACGACCTCGGCCTTCTTGTTGACGACGACGTCGAGGAAGCCGGGGTCCTGGTGGCTGAAGCCGTTGTGGTCCTGACGCCACACATGGGACGACAGCAGGTAGTTCAGCGAGGCGACCGGCCGCCGCCAGGGGATCTTGCGGGAGGACTCCAGCCACTTGGCGTGCTGGTTGAACATCGCGTCGACGATGTGGATGAAGGCCTCGTAGCAGTTGAACAGCCCGTGACGGCCGGTCAGCAGGTAGCCCTCCAGCCAGCCCTGGCACTGGTGCTCGCTGAGCACCTCCATGACCCTGCCCCGGGGGCCGAGGTTCTCGTCGGTCGGCAGCAGGGCGGCCTCCCACTCCTTGCCGGTCGTCTCGAAGACGGCCGACAGGCGGTTGGAGGCGGTCTCGTCCGGGCCGAGCAACCGGAAGTTCGAGGGGTTGGCGGCGATGACGTCGCGCAGGAACGCCCCGAGGACGCGGGTCGGCTCGCTGGAGTCCGACGCCGGTGCCTTGACCTCGACCGCGTAGTCACGGAAGTCGGGCAGCACCAGCGGGCGCAGCAGTTCCCCGCCGTTGGCGTGCGGGCTGGCGCTCATCCGCAGCGGCCCGTCCGGGACGGTCCGCGTGATCGTCTCGACCGGCCGTCCGTCGGCGTCGAACAGCTCCTCCGGCCGGTAGGAGCGCATCCACTCCTCCAGGGCCGCCAGCCGGTCCGACCGGTCCCGTACGTCGGTCAGCGGCACCTGGTGGGCCCGCCAGGTGCCCTCGACCGGGAGCCCGTCGACCTCGCGCGGCCCGGTCCAGCCCTTCGGCGTACGCAGGATGATCATCGGCAGCGGGCCGCCGTCGGTCATCTGGTCGAAGACCGTGTCGAGGGTGCCGGCCATCAGCTCGTGCATCTCGGCCGGTTCGTGGCCGGAGACGATGTGCGGGCGGTAGCCGTACCCCTCGAAGAGCTTGATCAGCTCCTCCTCGGGAATCCTGGCCAGCACGGTCGGGTTGGCGATCTTGTATCCGTTGAGATGCAGGATCGGCAGGACCACCCCGTCGGTGTCCCGGTTGAGGAACTTGTTGGAGTGCCATGCGGTGGCGAGCGGGCCGGTCTCGGCCTCGCCGTCTCCGACGACGCAGGCCACGACCAGGCCGGGGTTGTCGAACGCCGCGCCGTACGCGTGGGAGAGGGCGTAGCCGAGCTCGCCGCCCTCGTGGATGGAGCCCGGAGTCTCGGGGGCGACATGGCTGGGGATGCCGCCGGGGAAGGAGAACTGCCGGAAGAGCCGGCGCATGCCCTCGGCGTCGCGGGTGATGTGAGGGTAGCGCTCGGTGTAGGCGCCTTCGAGCCACGCGTGGGCGACGGCCGCCGGGCCGCCGTGGCCGGGGCCGGCGATGTAGATCATGTCCTGGCTCCGCGCCCGGATGATCCGGTTGAGGTGGGCGAAGCAGAAGTTGAGCCCGGGGGTCGTCCCCCAGTGGCCGAGCAGCCGCGGCTTGACGTGCTCGGGCTTGAGCGGCTCGGTCAGCAGCGGGTTGTCCATCAGATAGATCTGGCCGACGGACAGATAGTTCGCGGCCCGCCAGTAGGCGTCGATGTTCCCGTATGCGTTCATGCCCATGACACTTTCCCAACGGCGGCGACCGAACCAGGGTCTTTCGCCCCAAGATCAAGCTGCTCACGGCGGTAGTCTTGGCGCCATGCCCGGCACCCGATGGCTCGACGAGGAGGAGCAGCGCACCTGGCGCGCCTACCTGCGGACGAGCCAGCTCCTCCAGGAGGCTCTCGAACGGCAGTTGCAGCGCGACTCGAGCATGCCGCACGCCTACTACATGATCCTGGTGGTCCTCTCCGAGTCGCCCGGGCGGACCATGACGATGACGGAGCTGTCCGCCATGCTCCAGTATTCGGTCAGCCGCCTGTCCCACGCCGTCTCCCGGCTGGAGGAGAAGGGCTGGGTGCGGAGGCTCAAACGGCCGGAGGACCGGCGCACGACCGTCGCCGAGCTCACCGACGAGGGCTTCGCCGCGATCGTGAAGGCGGCGCCGGGCCACGTGGAAGAGGTCCGGCGGGTGCTGTTCGACCCCCTCACCCCCGGTCAGGTGCGGCAGTTCCGGGAGATCCTCGACACGATCCTCGCGGCCTTCGAGAACCGGGCCGACGAGGCCGAGCATCCCCGGGAATTCGACGCCGCCGCCCAGTGAACGCCCCCTGACGGGGGTCTCGGTCCCGCCCGGGCGGCCCGCCCGCCCCGGACACGTCGGTGACGGCACTCGGACCGCCCGGACCGCCGGTCTCGCGGGCCCTCACGGTCCGGACGTGTCAGGCTATGGTCACGCGGCCGGCGGGTACGTCCCGGCACGTCCGTCCCTATACGTCCCAGCGATCCTCGGAGGTTGTCCGTGCCCAGAACGCGACGTCTCGCTCTGGCTTCGGCCGTCGGTGCGACTGCTGTCGCAACGGCCCTGGCTTCGGCGTCCATCGTCAGCGCTGCCGGCCCGTCGCCGGCTCCGTCCGTGGACACCTCGGCGCTCGGCAGTCAGGAGAGGGAACTCCTGCGGTCCGGCGCGCCGAAGACCGTGGCGCTGGATCCCGCCACCGGGCGGGTGCTGTCGGTGTCGAAGGGGAACAGCGCCACGGTGGGCCGGAAGACGGTGAATCTGGATCCGCGCACCGGCGAGATGCGGTCGGTGTCCGGAAACGAGTGATTCTCCTGCCGAGAATTCCGGTCGTATTCTCACGATGACTCCGACGGCCGATAAGCCGACGCGAACGCAGCGAAGGGCGGGGAAGGCAGCCTTCCCCGCCCTTCTTGTTCCGCAGAGGACCGGCGATTTCACCCGGTCGCGATTATGGGCCGCCCGGTCGGCTCAGTAAAGGGTGACGCTGGTGCCCGTGACGCGGGCGCCGCTGAAGGTGATGTAGGTGTTGGGGCTCCATGGACCGCTGCAGGGCGACGCTCCCTGGTAGGTCCAACAGCCCCTGCCCGTGTAGTTGCCGGTGTTGAAGGCGGAGCGATAGGGCCAGCTACCGGTCTTCGTGCCCGCGCTGCCGTAGAACCCCTGGTTCGCGTATGGAACCTGACCGGAGTAGTAGCAGAAGTCCCCGGAGTTGCAGATGTTGTTCTGGCTGATCATCGGCGTGACCATGCCGCCTTCGGTCACCGACAGCACCTTGGCGGTCCGCGGGTCCACCGCGATCGTCTTCGGCGAGCCCGACTGGAGGAGCTCGAGCTGCTGGGGACTGAGCGCCGAGGTGTCGGCCGACGGCGGGATCGGCGCGGGGCCGGCGGCCAAGGCCGCAGAGGGCGAGATCAGTGCTGTCGCGGCAGCCGCGGCGCCGAGGAACGAAGCCAGGGCGATTCTGCGCGATTCACGCACGTGCCACCTCCTGTTATAGGCGATTCAATAGGGCCTCACGACTCAAGCCCACCTTCGCACCGTTCGAACATAACTCAGCCTAAAGACAATTTATTGTGATATAGATCACAAAGCGGAGAGCTAACACAACAATTCACAGTTGAATTTCCTGATGGAATAGGAAATGTGGATTTCCGGCAAGCGGTCGGTAACGGATGCGAGCGAACGCCTCAGCCGCGCGCGCGTCGGCGGGGCCGGCCGTAATCCGGCCGCCCGTGAGAACCAGGCATTCCTCGGCTCCGGGCAGGTGGGCCCGCGGCGCCTGTCCGTTCGCGGCCACCTCGATCGCGTAGACCTCATCGACCCGGTGGAACTGGCCGCGGCGGCCACCGCGGTGTGGGCGGGCCGCCGCGACGCCGCTTTCCGCGAACTGGCCGGTTATCCGGTCGTCCCGCCGCACGGCGGCTGGTCCGCCCTGGTGGACACCCGCCCGCTCAAGCTCACACCCGCCGAGCTGTCCCGGCTGCTGTTCGAGCGGGGCGGGGTCGCCGCCACGCCCATGGACGGCTGGGGCCCGTCGGGGGCGCACTACCTGTGGCTCGTGTTCGCCGACGAGCCGGTCGAACGGCTGGCCGGACTCGGCGAGCGTTTCCGCCGCGCCATCGGCTGACCCTCAGGCCTTCGGGTTGCGCCGGGCGATGGCGGCGTTGAGCGCGGTGGCGAAGGCCGTCCACCCGGCGTACGGCAGCAGCAGGAGCCCGGCCGTGCGGTCCTCGCGCAGGAGGCGGCGGGTCAGCAGCGCGTTCGACACGTTGAGCGCGAGGATCTCCGCGAGCGCGAGGCGGGGGTTGCGCGCCTTGAAGAACAGCGGCGGCCAGGCCGTGTTGAGCGCCAGGTTCACGGCGAGCGCCCGCCGCAGGGCCGGCCGGGAGCCGTCGTCGGCCCGGGACAGCGCGCGGGCGGACGCGTAGGCGATCGCCGCGTACAACGGCGTCCAGACCAGCCCGAACGTCTGCGGCGGCGGCTGCCAGGAGGGCTTGCGCAGCCGGCGGTACCAGCCGGAGCGCGCGTCGGTGGACAGGCCGCCGACCGTCGCGGCGGCGGTCACGGCGAGGGACGTGCGCAGCAGCGTCTTCGTCGATGTGGATCCCATGGGTCTTCTCCTGCCCCGGGGGGCGCGTTCATGCGGGGACGTGGTTGCGCAGGCGCAGCGCGTCGGGATACGGGGACAGGTAGGTCTGGTCGCGGACGTAGCCGACCCCCGCGCCCCTCGCGTGGTGCCGGAGCAGGGCGAGCGGCACCGTCAGGGCGACCCTGCGGGCCCGGTACGACGCGATCACCTCGGCCAGGTCGGCCCGGCGCACCGGGTCGAGCTCCCTGCCGATCATGCCGAGGCAGTGGTGCAGGACGTTGACGTGGCGCCCGACCGTGGCACTGGTGGCGAGGGCCGCCCGGAACGCCCGTTCGTACTCCCTCGCCAGCACGTCCCTGGCCGGCGCGGTCCCGGCCCGCTCGCCCGCCGCCGCCACGAGCCGCCCGATCTCCCGGTACGCCGCGGGCGAGTGGGCGAGGATCTGCATCTTGTGCCGGGCATGGAAGGCGACCAGGTCACGGGGGCGCCAGTCGCCGGCCAGCAGGGCCCGCAGGCGGGCCGAGGCGAAGATCCGCTCGACGAACGCCTCGCGCAGCACGGCGTCGTGCAGCCGGCCCTCGTCCTCGACCGCCAGCTCCGGCCGGGCGGCGGCGAGCGCGGCGGCGAAGATCCCCCTGCCGCGCCGGTCGGCCGGCCCGCTCTCTCCCGCGTACACGGGGATCCCGTGGAGCCCGCAACTCGGGCTTCTCGACTTGAACACGTACCCGTCGACGTCCGCCAGAGCGGCCGCGCGCTCGGCGGCGAGGGCGGTCATCGGGGCGGTCAGGTCCTCGCGCGTCCGGCGGGTCACCAGCCGGGGGCCGTCGGCGGAGCGCTCCAGACGGAGCGTCTGACGCGGGGCGCCGAGGCCGATCTCGATCTCGGGGCAGACCGGCACCCAGTCCACGTGCTCGGACAGTTCGTCCGTGAGGAACCGGTCACGGCTGTGACCGCCGTCGAACCGCACGGGAGCGCCGAGCAGGCAGCTCGACACGGCCACTCTGGGCCTGATCAGCTCCACCGGTGCCATGATCAGGCCGCCGTCCGCAGCAGCGTGGACAGGCGATGCAGGCCGCGCGCCGTACGCGCCTTGACCGTGCCGAGCGGGACGCGCAGGTGCTCGGCGATCTCCCGCTGGGTCAGGTCCGCGTAGTACGCCAGCTCGATCGCCTGGCGCTGCACCTGGGGCAGGGCGGCCAGCGCGCGCCGGACGCGGTCGCGGTCGGCGAACTCGTCGCCGTCCAGCCGGCCGTCGCGCCCCGCCGGGTCGGGCACCGCTTCGAGCGGCACCGTCGCGGGCGTGCGCGCCCGCAGGTGGTCCACCGCGCGGTTGCGGGCGATGCCGAACAGCCAGGCCGACAGGCTGCGGCCCGGGTCGAAGCGGTGCCGGAAGCGCCACACCTCGGTGAAGACGACCTGCAGGACGTCCTCCACATCCTGTGGCGGCACGAGTCTGCGCAGGTAGGAGCGCACAGCCGGCGAGTGGGCGCGGTAGCACTCCCCCAGGGCGCCCGCGTCTCCCGCGGCGAGGCGGAACTCCAGCGTCTCCTCCATCGGCCCCCCTTGACGCGAAAACTTATTCAAAATCTATTCATAACTGCCCGCGACTGGAGAGGGCAACCATGGGGGTCGAAGGCTGGATTCAAAAAGCGCCAAAGGGCGCGAATTCACCGCAGAGTGGTCATTACCGCCGAGATGGCGTCGCGAAACGTCGACACCCGGACGACCTCCGCGGGCAGGTCGTCCGCCCACCCGGGGCCGCCGGCCACGACGCGGCAGGCGGGGCGGAGCCGCGGCAGACCGGCCAGCGGCGCCGGATCGCCGGTGTCCCGCATCTGCGACCACACGAACACCGCCGCGGGGCCGAGACGGCGCATCGCGTCCGCCAGCGCCCGGTACGGCGTGCGCGCTCCGAGCACGCGGGTCTCCACCCCGAGCGCGCCGAGCGCGGCGGCCAGGGCGTGGACCGGCAGCGCGTGCTGCTCCTCCTCGGCGGCGGCCAGCAGGACCGGACGGGGATGCACGGGCGCGGGCGCCCGGGCGGCGAACCGCGCGAGCGCGACCTGCAGCCGCTCCGAGAACAAGTGCTCGACGTCGATCCCGGCACACGTGTCCTGCTGCCTGCGACTGACGGCCGCGAACACCGGCAGCACGAGCCGCTCCCACGTCCACACCACGCCGTGCGTGGTCAGCGCCGCGTCCAGTCCCGCGGTCACGGTCGGGGCGTCCAGCGCCGTCACCGCGCGGGCCAGCATCACCGCCGACAGCAACCCGGGTTCCGCGGCCTGCCGTACGGCGGGCGCGGGCGGCACGCGCGGCTCGGCCGGCCCGGGGGGCTCATGCGACTCGGAAGGCACCGGCGGCGGCTTGGCGGGCACGGAGGACTCCGGGACCGGCCCCGCCGCGGGCGCCGCCCGCTCTCCCGGCGCGGACCTCGGCCGCAGCGCCTGCCTGGCGGCGTCGGCCGGCGGCATCCCGGCCCGGATCATCCGGTTCATCTCCTCCAGGCGGCGCAGGTCCGCGTCGTCGTAACGGCGGTGCCCGCCGGGGCTGCGCCTGCTCGGGCCGATGCCGTACCTGAGGTTCCACGTGCGCAGCGTGGACGCGGGCACGCCGAGCCGCCGGGAGACGGCCCCGATGCCGTAGCCCGGCTCCTCCTCGGCGGCCGTGTTCTCGCCGGCCCCCGGTGCGTCCTCGTCTGCCACCCGCTCACCCCGTGTCCGTCCGGCCGGTCGTCCCGTCCGCTCGCCGTGCTCCGGCCGCCGGTCCGCGTCCCCGCGGACCAGCCTCTCAGCCCGCGGCGCGCGCCTCGCGAGCACCGGCACGACCGGGGCCGGGCAGGCGCGCCGGGGGCGCACGCGCACGGTCCCCGTGGCCGCCTCCGCCCCTTTCGGCCGCCCCCTGGCCTTGTTTCGGCGGGGGAGCCCGGTGCGGATGCAACCGCCGGAGCGGGCGGGCGCGAAAACTCTACTGACGGCGCCGCCGATCACCGTACCGATCGAAGGAGCACTGCGCATGGTGACGTTGACCCGCGAGACCGGCGGCGTCGGGGAGGAGACGCGGGAGCCGTCCGATCGCCGCCCGCCCGGCCCGCCCGACGACGCCCTGCCCGGGGCCGGCGTGATCGACCGCCCCCTTGCCGATCGGGACCTGTTCGACCGGGACCTGTTCGACCGGTCCCTGGACGAGCTGCTCCGGCGTGAGATGGACCGGCTGTCCTTCCTCGGGGCCGAGGATCGGGAGACGCTGCGGCGCCACCTCGCCGGCTTCGTCGCGCGCGGCGGCAGGCGGCTTCGGCCGGCTTTCGTGTACTGGGGCCACCGGGCCTGCGGCGGCTCCCCCGACGACCTCGACGCCGTGCTGGCGGCGGGCTGCTCGATCGAGCTCCTCCACGCGTGCGCGCTGATCCTCGACGACGTGATGGACGAGTCGCCGCTGCGGCGCGGCCACGTCACCGCCCACGTGGCGCTCGCCGAGCGGCATCGGGAGCGCGGCTGGGCCGGGTCGTCGCGGCGGTTCGGGGAGTCGGCCGCCGTGCTGCTCGGCATGCTGGCCTTCACCTGGGCCGACTCCGCGCTGCTGGCCGACCGCCGCAGGCTGGCCGACGCCCTGGAGGTCCTCACCCAGCTGCGCGTGGAACTCGCCGCGGGGCAGTACCTCGACCTGACCTGCGCCGCCCGGGGCGGAGGCGGCCGCCGGGAGGCCCTGTTGATCTCGACGTACAAGTCGGGCAAATACACGGTCGAGCGGCCGCTGCACCTCGGCCACGCCATCGCCGGGGGCGAGCCCGGGCTGCGCCGGGTCCTCAGCGCGTACGCGCTGCCGCTGGGCGAGGCCTTCCAGCTCCGCGACGACGTCCTCGGCGTCTTCGGCGACCCGGCGCGGACCGGCAAGCCCGCCGGGGCCGACCTGCTGCAGGGCAAGCGGACCTACCTGCTGACGCTGGCACGCGAACGGGCGGACGGCCCGGGCGCGGCGCTGCTGGACGCGCTGCCGGGGCCGGGCGGGGCGCGGCCGGATCTCGTGGCGGCGGTCCGGGAGATGATCGTCGCGACCGGCGCGCTGGAGACGGTCGAGCGGCGCATCGGCGACCTCACCGAGGCCGCGGCCGGGGCGCTGTCCGCTGCGGACATGCCCGCGGACGCCCGAGCGGCCCTGCTCGACCTCGCCCGCCGCCTCACCGACCCCGATCCCGATCCCACGGGCCCCGCCGCCCCCACCGGCCGCGCCCGGCCGGGCCCCGCTCCCCTGGCAGGCTCCGCGGAGCCCTCGGCCGGCGGAGCCCGCCGGTGACCGCGGGCGGGCCGATCGTGGTCGTCGGCGCCGGGCTGGGCGGCCTGGCCGCCGCGATGCGCCTGGCCGGGGCGGGCCGCGAGGTGACGGTCGTGGAAGCCGCCGACGTGCCGGGCGGATGCTGCGGCACGGCGGCCCTGGGCTCCCACCGCGTCGACACCGGGCCCTCGGTGCTGACCATGCCGGGGGTGCTGGCCGACACCTTCGCCGCCGCCGGGCAGGACCTGGAGCGCTGGCTGCCGCTGCGCCGGCTCGATCCGTACTACCGGCTGACCTTTCACGACGGGTCGCGGCTGGACGTGGTGGCGGGGGCCGACGCGATGGCCGAGCGCGTGCGGGCGCTGTGCGGGCCCGCCGAGGCCGTGCGCTACCGGCGGTTCCGGCAGTTGCTGGGCGAGATGTTCGAGGCCGAGTGGAGCGCGTTCATCGACCGCGACATGACCCGGCTGCGCGCGCTGGCCCGGCCGTACGCGCTGGTGCGGCTGGCCGCGCTCGGCGGCTTCCGCCGGCTGGACGGGCTCGTACGGCGCCACCTCACCGACGAGCGGCTGATCAGGGCGCACACGTTCCAGGCGCTGTACGTCGGCCTGTCGCCGCGCCGCGCCCTCGGCGTGTACGCCGTGATCGCCCACATGGACACGGTCGGCGGGGTCTACTTCCCCCGCGAGGGCGGCATGCACGCCGTCCCGCGGGCCATGGCCGCCGCCGCCGAGAAGGCCGGCGCCGTCTTCCGCTACGGCGTGCGGGCCACGCGGATCGAGACCGACGGGGCGGGGGTGGTCGCCGTCCGCCTCGACACCGGGGAGCGGCTGGCGGCCCGGCACGCCGTGGTGGCCTGCGACCTGCTCCGGGCCCACGGGCGGCGGGACGGCGACGGCCTGCTGCCCGAGGAGGCGGCCGACTGGCGGCTGCGCCGGCCGCGGCTGTCCCCCTCGTGCCTGGTGGCGCACTTCGCACTGGACCGGCGCCCGGACGACCAGGCCCACCACACCCTGCACTTCGGGCGTGCGTGGGAGACGACGTTCGCGGAGCTGGAGGCGGGCAGGCCGCAGCCGGACCCGAGCCTGCTCGTGACCTGTCCTGACAACCACGGGCCTGACAACCACGGGCCTGACAACCACGGGCCTGACAACCACGGACCTGACAACCACGGGTCCGGCAGCCACGGGCCTCACAACCACCGGCCCGCCGTGCTCAGCGTGCTGGAGCCCGCCCCCAACACGCGCGGCGAAGCCGACTGGACGGCGCTCACCCCCCGCCTCATGGAGCGCATGCTGGACCGGCTCGCCGGCCTCGGGTACGGCGACCTGTCCGGCACGCCCCGGCTGGTGTTCGATCCCCCCGCCTGGCGGCGGCGCGGCCACTCGGCCGGCACGCCCTTCGCGCTCGACGCCCGTTTCACCCAGACTGCGTGGTTCCGTCCGTCCGGCCAGGCCCGGCGGGTCCCCGGCCTCCACTTCGCGGGCATGTACACGGCGCCCGGCGTCGGGGTGCCGCCCGTGCTGATCTCCGGCCGCCTGGCCGCCGAGCGCATCCTGGAGAGCACCCCATGAGCGCGCCACCACAGGCGCCGGCCGCGACGCTGACGGCCGGCTACGAGCGGTGCCGCAGGCTGCACGCGAGCTACGGCCGCTCGTACTACCTGGCCACCCGCCTGCTGCCCGCCTGGAAACGGCCGCACGTCCACGCGTTGTACGGCTTCGCCCGTTACGCCGACGAGATCGTGGACTCGTTCGCGGTGACCGGCGACCGGTCCGCGGCGCTGGAGCGCCTGTCCTCCCGGCTCGCCGCCGCGCTGGACGGCGAACACGTCCGCGATCCGGTGCTCCCCGCCTTCACGCACACGGTGCGGGCGTTCGGGATCGACCACGCCGACGTGCGGGCGTTCCTCGCGTCCATGCGCGCCGACCTCACCGTGGACCGGTACGCGACCTACGACGACCTGCTGGGATACATGGAAGGATCGGCGGCGGTCATCGGGACGATGATGCTGCCGGTGCTGGAGGCCCTGCCGGGCGAGGAGGGGCGGGCCCGCGAGCCCGCCCGCCAGCTCGGGCTGGCCTTCCAGCTCACCAACTTCATCCGCGACGTGCGCGAGGACCTGACGCGGGGCCGCGTCTACCTGCCGCTCGCCGACCTCGACAAGTTCGGCGTGACGGAGGCCGACCTGGCCGCGCCGTCCGCCGCGCCGGCCGTGCGGGAGCTGGTGGCCTACGAGTGCGACCGCGCCCGCGACCACTACCGGCGGGCCCGTGACGGGATCGCGCTGCTCGCGCCGTCGTCCCGCCCCTGCATCAGGGCGGCGTACGAGCTGTACGGCGGCATCCTGGACGAGATCGGGGCGGCCGGGCACGACGTGCTGGCGAGGCGGGCCAGGGTCTCCCGGCGGCGCAGGCTCGCGATCTTCGCCCGGCACCTGTTCGCCGCGCGGGCCGCCGCCCGCGCCGAACGCCGGGTGGAGGTGGCGTGATGTCCCGCCCGGTCGTCGTGGACGCCATGGGCGGCGACCACGGGCCCGCGGAGGTCGTCCGGGGGGCGGTCGAGGCGTGGCGGGATCACGGCGTGCCGGTCGTCCTCGTCGGCCGGGCCGGGGTCGTGCGCGGGGAACTGGCCCGGCTCGGGGCGGCGGGCGAGATCGACGTCGCGCACGCCGCCGACGTCGTGCCGATGACCGAGCGGGGCGCGGGTGCGGTCCGCATGGTCCGCTCCAGCATGTCCGTCGGCTTCGACCTCCTGCGGGAGGGAGCCGGCGGGGCCTTCGTGTCGGCGGGGTCCACCGGGGCCGTGGTCGCCTGCGCGGCCGACCGGCTCGGCACCGCGCCCGCCGTGCTGCGCCCCGCGCTGGCCGTGGCGCTGCCGACCACGGCGGGCGGGGTCACCGTGCTGATCGACGCCGGCGCGACCGTGGACCCGATGCCCGAGATGATCGCCCAGTTCGCGCTGCTCGGGGCGTCGTACGCGCAGCTCGTGCTGGGCGTGGCCGACCCTCGCGTCGGGTTGCTGTCGATCGGCGCGGAGCCCGGCAAGGGGAACCGGCTGACCCGCCGGGCCGAGACCCTGCTGCGCGGCCTGCCGCTGCGTTTCCACGGCAACGTGGAGGGCGGCGACGTGCTCACCGGGGTCGTCGACGTGATCGTGACCGACGGGTTCACCGGCAACGTCGTGCTGAAGAACGTGGAGGGGACCGTGCGCGCCACGCTCGCCCTCGCGGCGGCGGAGGGCGTGGCCGCTCCGGCCGGCCTCGGCCGGGTGGCGGCCCGCTACGATCCCGAGACGCACGGCGGCGCGGCCCTCCTCGGGCTCACCCGCACCGTCGTCGTGGCGCACGGCAACTCCCGGGCCGGGACCGTCGCCCGGGCCTGCGTGGTGGCGCGCGACCTCGCCGAGGGCGAGGTCGTCGCCCGGCTCGGCGACCGGCTCGCCGTCCAGCCCGCGCCGTGATCTCCCGCGAGGCCGGGCGTCCCGGCGGTTCAGGGATCGGCTCGCCGACCCGCGAGGGGATCGGCGCCGTCCCAGGCGCCCACGCTCGCGTAGGGAATGAACCGGGCGAACAGCTCCTCGGAGTACCAGTCGTGGGCGCGGACCCGTTCGACGACCTCACGGTGCGCCCGCCCGGCGTAGGCGAACGCGCGGACGGCGGCGGCGTCGCGCCACAGGGAGAAGGTGGCCTGCCGGGCCAGCGGCCACTCCCCCAGCCCGACGGAGGCGAGGCAGCCCTCCTGGGCCCGCAGCAATCCCTCGACGGCGGGCACGGAGCGGTAGAACGCGACCAGTCGCGACGGCCGGATCGACGCCCGGGTCAGCACCGCCACGGGCCCGTCCTGCGGCCCCGCCGTGGCCTGCGACCTCGCGCGCCCGGGCACGGGTGTGAACGGCTCGGCCCCGTTCCAGCGCCCGCGCGAGGCGATCGGCGCGAGCCGTACGTGCCAGGCCTCGACGGCCTCGCGCCGCCACCTGGCGGGGATCGGCGAGCGTGCCAGGAACTCCTCGAACGCCCGCTCGTCCCGCCAGACGGCGAGCAGCGCCCAGCGGCGCAGGTCGGCGCCGAGGGTCATCGACGCCCCCCGGCCCGAGCCGAGCAGCCGCCAGAACAGCAGCCCCCCGGTGCGGCGGAGCACCGGGCGGTCGAAGGCCATGTGACGCATGGCCCCCCGGTCCGCGTATCGCTGGAGGTGGAACGTGACGACGCTCCCGCCGCTCGTCCCCCTGCTGGTGGCGCTCATCGGCGGCTACCTTCTCGGCTCGGTTCCGGTCGCGGTGCTGGTCGCGGGGCGGCGGGGCGTCGATCCCCGGGAGATCGGCGACCGCAACCCCGGCTTCTGGAACGTGCGCGAACGGCTCGGCGGCCGGACGGCCGCGCCGGTCTTCGCCGGGGACATGGCCAAGGGCGTGCTCGCCGGGCTGCTCGGCCTGCTGGCCGGCGGCGCCCACACCACCGGGCCGGGGGTGGTCGCGGGCCCGAGCGTCCCCGCGGCGTACCTGGCGGTGGGCGCGGCGATGATCGGGCACGCCTGGCCGGTCTTCGCCGGGTTCCGCGGCGGGCGGTCGGTGCTGACCTTCGCCGGCGGCGTCGCGGTGATCTGCCCGCCCGCGTTCGGGCTCGCGCTCGCCGTTCTCGGGGTGGTCTTCCTGCTCACCCGGTCGTTCGCGGCCGGGGCCCGGGCCGGGGTGTTCGCGATCCCGCTGCTGCAACTGCCGTTCGCGCCGATCGGCCACGTCGCCGCGACCGGCGCGCTCATGTGCCTCATCGGGCTGCGCTTCGGGCAGGCGGCGCTGGCCGCGCGCCGCGCCTGACGGCACCCGTCTCCGCCGCGCCACCGGCGGGGAAGACGGGGTAGGCGCGGCTCCGCCAGGTCCTGACGGGCCGCAGCGTCGCCTGCGTCAGCCGTACGGCCGTGGCCGGGTCGAGCAGGAACGACAGCGCCACGCCCGCGCCGGGCCGGGCGTAGCTGCGCCGCAGCGCGGTGGCGAGCAGCACCCGTACGGCGAGCAGCGCCAGGTCGAGCCGGGTCGGCCGCCCGGCGGCCAGGCGGAGCGCCGGCAACGCGGCGGCGAGCCAGACGACGGCGAGGTCGGCCGCCTGCCACGCGGGGCGGGTGACGTCGCGCAGCGGCAGCGAGCGCCCCCACTCCCGCCACACCCCGGCCGCCGACTCGTGCATGTCGACCTCCAGCAGTCCCCCCGCGTCGAGGAAGCCGACCCTCCAGCCGCCGGCGGCGAGGGCCCTGGCGAGGGCGACGTCGTCGGTCATGTGCCCCCGCACCCGGGCGAAGCCGTCGGCCCGCCGCATCGCCTCCCGCCGGAAGGCCAGGCACTGGCCGTTGGCCACCACCCGGTGGGGCGGCGGCGGCGCGGGGGGACCGATGGGGCCGAACCGGTAGACCAGCGTGGCGAGGAACGACGCGTGCAGCGCCTGCTCGGCGAACCCGTCGCAGACGAAACGGGGGCCCGCGCTGACCAGGTCGTGGTCACGGAGGGCGGCGGCGAGTGCGCCGAACAGGCCCGGCCGGGGCCGCGTGTCGGCGTCCAAAGTGACCACGATCTCGCCGCGCGCCCGCGACAGCCCCTGGTGCAGCGCCCACTGCTTGCCCACCCAGCCGTCCGGCAGCGGGCGTCCGCGCACCACCGTCGCGCCGTACGCGGCGGCGAGCCGCGCGGTGCCGTCCGAGGACTCGTCGTCCACCACGATGACCTCGGCGACGGCGGGGTCGGCCAGCACCGCCCGCAGGCAGGGCCCGAGCCTGCGCTCCTCGTCCCTGGCCGGGATGACCACCGAGATGCCCGGACGTCCCCCATCGGGGGCCACGCCACGGCCGGCGCGGGCCGCCGAGGCGCCGCCTCCGGCCGCACCGCCGCCCGGCCCGGTCGCCCGGCCGCCGGCGCCGGGGGGCGGGCCCGGCAGGGGCGCGGCGAGCGGAGGGAGCCGCCGCCGGCCGCGCGCGAGGCGCACCAGCACGACGAGGGCCGCCGCCGCCTGGGCGGCGGCGAGCACCCGCGCGCCGGTCCCGGCTCGTCCGGCCCCAGGGCGCCCTGCCGTCCCGGCCGCGCCGGTTCTCACGGGTGTGCCTTTCCCTGGCGACGGGCGGAGCGGGGGAAGTCGCGGCGCACCAGCGCGGCCACGATCCGGCCGCCCATCGCCACCAGCGGCAGCCCGCCTCCCGGATGCGCGGACCCGCCGACGAGGTACAGCCCGCGCAGCGGCCCCCGGTTGCCGGGGCGGCGGAAGGGGGCGAGCGGGCCGCCGTAGGCGCCGCCGTAGATCGCCCCGCCCCACGCGCCGTACCGGTCGCGCAGGTCGGCCGGGGTCAGCAGGTCGAGGAAGCGCAGCCGTCCGGACAGGTCGTGGCCCCTGCTCGCCAGGCGGCCGAGGACGAGCTCCGCGTACGCCTCGGGCGGCATCGGCCAGCGCGCGGGGTCGCCGGCGGGGACGTTCACCAGCATGCTCCAGCTCTCCGCGCCCGCGGGAGCCTGGGTGGGGTCGTCCACCACGGGGCGGGCGATGTAGACCGTGGGGTCCTCCGGCGGCCGCCGCCGGTCGAAGATGTCGCCGAACTCGCGCCGGTAGTCGGCGGAGAACACGACCGAGTGGTGCGGCATGCCCTCGGTCCGCCCCTCCACGGCGGCGAGCAGCAGGAAGGCGGACGACGACAGCCCCAGCCCGGCGATCCGGCGGAGCCGGGCACGGTCGGGCAGGAGCCGCCCGTACAGCGCCGCCGCGTCGGCGTTGACGATCACGATGTCGGCCCGGACCGCCTCGCCCCGGGCCGTGCGGACGCCGCCGACCCGCCCCGGGCCCGCGATCAGTTCGGTGATCTCGGTCTCCAGACGGACCTCGACGCCCGCCTTGTCGAGCGACGCGGCCAGCGCGTCGGCGAGCCGGGGCAGCCCGCCCCGCACGTACCACCCGCCGTCTCCGTGCTCGATGGCGGGGACGCAGCCCAGGGCGGCGGGCGCGCGGTAGGGGCTCGACCCGGCGTAGGTGGCGTAGCGGCCGACGTACTGACGCAGGCGGGCGTCCCGGAAGAACCGGGCGGCCAGCGCGTCCAGGGTGCGGCCGGGCGCGACCGCGAGCAGGTCGCCCGGCCGGGGCCGCGCGACGGGGCCGCGCCACCCGGCGTCCGGCCGTCCGCCCGTGATCTCGGCGGCACGCCGGCCGGACCACGGGATCGGCGGCTCGACGACGGGCCCGGACAGCGGTCCGGCGAAGAAGGTGCGCATCGAGGCGTCCAGGCAGCGCCCGGCCCAGCGGTGGTAGGCCCGCCAGTGGCGGCCCTCGCCCGGCGCGAGCCGGTCCACCGCCTCCGCCGTACGCTCCGGGTCGCGGTAGGTGGACAGCGCCGAGCCGTCCGGCCAGTGGTAGCGGCACAGCTCGTCGAGTTCGAGCAGGTCGAGCGGGACGCCGAGGTCCAGGAAGAGGCCGGGCAGCGTGAGCAGCGAGGGGCCGATCGAGAACGTGAAGCCGTCCCGCCTGTGCTCGGCCAGCTTGCCGCCCAGACGGGGCAGCCGCTCGTAGACGCGCACCTCGTGCCCGTCCCGCGCGAGCAGCAGGGCGGCCGCCATGCCGCCGACGCCGCCCCCGACCACGATCACCTCCGCCATGCGCGCCCCCAGGCGAGCAGGGCGAACGTGCCCATCGCGAGCCCTCCGGCGGCGGCCACGAACGGGTCGGGCGGCCGGAAGACAACGGCGAAGCCGACGGTCTCCATCGCCGCCATGACCGTGTAGAGGGCGACCAGCCCGGTGGCCCCCGCCCGGCCGCCGTCCGTACGGCCCGTGAGGCGGTCGACGAGCGTCATGACCAGGAGGGAGACCAGCAGCCACCCGGCGAAGTTGCCGAGCGGCACCCCGCGGTACGGCCCGGGCTCCGCCCAGACCCACAGCCCGAGGCGGAGCATCTGCGGGTCGAGGAACAGGTCCCAGGCGGTGAGCGCCAGTGCGCCGGCGAGGATCGGGATCAGCCGGCCGCGCGGCGCCACGCGGCGGGCGACGGCGTGGGCGGCCAGGCCCATGCCGCCCCACGCGAGGGCGACGATCAACGGGACGCCCCCGGGCCGCGGCCACAGGGCGTCGGTGTAGCGGTAGTCGCCGAAGGGCAGGCCGGTCCTGGTGCCGGCCCACTCGGCGGCGAAACCCGCCGCCACCGCCGCCGCGAACGCGCCCGCCGCCCTGCCCGGGCCGTACGCCGCCGCCGCGAAGGCGAGCGCGCTCACCGCGAGCAGGACCACGACCACGGTGGTGAGGCGCAGGTCGTGGGGCCGCAGCCCCGTCGCGATCTGGGCGGCCGTCATCGCGGCCAGCGCGAGCACACCGGCCACCCGGACCAGACCGGCCGCGCGGACCATGCCGGGCACCCGCGCCACAGCGCCCGTGGGGACCATGCGGACCAGCCGGACCATGCGGACCATGCGGGCCACACCGGCCATGCCGACCGTGCCGACCGTGCCGGCACTGTTCGGCCGTGTCCCGCCCGGCGGCCGGGCCGGCCACGGCCCCGTCAGGCGCGGCCGGCGTGATCCGCGCCGCCCGGCGGGCGTGCCGTCATCCTCGGCCGCCCTCTTCTCTGTGGCATCCCACGTCTCCACACAGGGTGATTCGAGCCGATCCCCCCGATCGGATGCCCCCGGCCCACGCGGGGCGGCTCATCGGCCGCGGGCACGCCGTGACGGCGGGGTCACCAGCGGTGGTGCACCTGCGGACGGATCAGGTCGTCGTAGATCCCGCGGACCGCGTCGTGCGTCTCGGCCGGCAGAGCGGGGAACCGCGCCGCCGCCGCGTTGGCCTCGGCCTGGTTCGGGTTGCGGGCGCCGGGGATCACGACGCTGACCCCGGGCTGGTCGATGATCCAGCGCAGCGCGAACTGCGCCATCGTCATGCCCTCGGGCACCAGGTCGCGCAGCCGGTCGACCGCCTGGAGGCCGACGCCGTACTCGACGCCGGAGAAGGTCTCGCCGACGTCGAACGCCTCGCCCTGACGGTTGAAGTTGCGGTGGTCGTCCTCGGCGAAGACCGTCTGCGGGCCGTACCTGCCCGACAGCAGGCCGCTGGCGAGCGGAACCCGGGCGATGATGCCCACACCGGCCTTCTCCGCGGCGGGCAGAACCTCGTCCAGCGGCTTCAGCCGGAAGGCGTTGAGGATGATCTGCACGGTGGCCACGCCGGGCCGCGCGATCGCGGTCAGCGCCTCGGACACCGTCTCCACGCTCACGCCGTACGCGGCGACGCGGCCCTCGGAGACCAGCGTGTCGAGCGCGTCGAAGACCTCGTCGGTGTCGAAGACGGCGCTCGGCGGGCAGTGGAGCTGCACCAGGTCGAGCGTGTCGACGCCCAGGTTGGCGCGGGATCGGTCGGTCCAGGCGCGGAAATTGTCGAGGGTGTAGACGTCGGGCGTCTGCTGCACCCTGCGGCCCATCTTCGTGGCCACGGTCAGGCCGGGGCGCTCCTTCAGCAGCTTTCCGATGATCTTCTCGCTGCGGCCGTCGCCGTACACGTCGGCCGTGTCGATGAAGGTGGTCCCGGCGTCGACCGCGGCGTCGAGCGTGGCCATGGCGTCCGCCTCGCTCACCTCGCCCCAGTCGGCCCCGAGCTGCCAGGCTCCCAGCCCGACGACGCCAACCTGCCTGCCCGTCCTGCCCAACACGCGCTGTTCCATGAGGTCAGATCGTAGCGGGGCAGCTCAGGCGGGGGGTGCTCCACCCGCCAGGTAGCGCAGGAACCAGTCGCGGGCGAGCCGCGCCACCGTCTCCAGGGCGCCCGGCTCCTCGAACAGATGCGTGGCCCGGGGCACGATCTCCAGCTCCACCGGCGCGGTGATCGCCCGCATCGCCGTCCTGTTGAGGTCGAGCACGACGGAGTCGCGCTCCCCCACGATCAGCAGCGTCGGCTGGCGCACCGAGCGGAGCGCGTCCCCCGCGAGGTCGGGCCTGCCGCCCCTGGACACCACCGCCCCGACGCCGCCGGGCCGCGCCGCCGCGGCGACGAGCGCGGCGGCGGCGCCCGTGCTCGCGCCGAACAGCCCGACGGGCAGGCCACCGGGCAGGCCACCGGCGGCCTCGCCCCCGGGCAGCCGGTCGGCCAGCCCGCCCACCCGTTCCGCGAGCAGGCCGATGTCGAAGCGCAGGTGACCGGTGACGGCGTCGGCGCGCTCCTCCTCCATCGTGAGCAGGTCGGCCAGGACGGTGGCCAGCCCGGCCCGCTGCAGCTCCCCCGCGACGTAGCGGTTGCGCGGGCTGTGCCGGCCGCTGCCACTGCCGTGGGCGAACAGCACCGCCCCCCTGGCCTCCCCGGGAACCACGACGTCCGCGTCGAGCACGACCCCGCCGACGGGGATCCGCACGCTGAGTCCGACTCCGCTCATGACGCCCGCCCTCCCCGGCCGCGCCCGGCTGAGCTCCGCTGAGCTCCATGGAACTCCGCCGGCCTCGGCCGGCCTCCGTGGAACAACCGGGCGTACCCCTGGCCGGTCCCGGCAAACCGCGCGATCCGCCCGAGGGGAGCGGGCGGCGTCAGGAGCGGCGCGAGCGCAACGCCTTGAGCACGCGCACGCCGCCGTCACCCGGGCCGCTGTCCCCCGGGCCGCTGTCCCCCGGGCCCGTCTCTCCCGGGCCACTGTCGCCCGGGCCGCCGGCCCGACCCTCCACCAGGCGCCGGTACTCCTCCGACTCCATCGGGCACAGCGCGATCCGGCCGTCCCGGTCGAACAGCAGCCCCCAGCCGTACTTCTTGGGCAGGGGCGAGGCCCGCAGGCAGGCCTGGGAGCGGGAGAAGAACTCCTTCCTGAGCTCCGCGCGCCGCTGTTGCGACAGGTCCCGCGGCGGCGGGTCCTGCCGGCGCAGCCAGGTCTCGAACAGCACGTCCTCCTGCGTCAGGCCGTACGGCGCGCCGGAGATCAGTTCGTACTGCAGGACGGCGACGGTCGGTCTGCCGCCCCTGGGCTTGGGCACCTCCGCGGCGTCCACCGGGCAGTCCTCGGCGACCGCGATGAGCGTCGAGTAGTAGTTGAGATCCTCGGCCATGGCTCCACTATGCCCCGCTCGACCGGCGGCCGGCCCGGGGACGGCCGGGGTCAGGAGCGCGCGCCGGATCTCGACGGCGGGCGCGGCTCCGGGATGAGGCGCACCCCCTCGGGCAGGCCGCACACCCGCACCGCGCCGCTGCCCTCCCGGGCCTCCAGGTCCACCCGCGTGCCCGCCAGCGGCATGCCGGAGATGCGCAGGTCCCCGAACCCCTCCGGCAGCACCGGCGCGATCCACACCTTGCCGCTCGGCACCCACGGGTCGATGCGCAGCAGGAGCCGTACGAGCTGGACCGGGGTGGCCGAGGCCCACGCCTGCGGCGAGCACGAGGTCGGGTACGGCACCGGCACGTCGAACTCCCCCCGGTCGAACCCGCAGAACAGCTCCGGCAGCCGGTCGCCGAAGGCGCGGGCGGCGTCGAGCAGCCCCATGGCGATGCGCTGGGCCTCCTCCACGAAGCCGTAGCGCATGAGCCCGGCCGCGGTGAGCGCGCTGTCGTGCGGCCAGACGGAGCCGTTGTGGTAGCTCATCGGGTTGTAGGCGCCCATGTCGGAGGCGAGGGTGCGGACGCCGAAGCCGGTGAACATCCGCGGTGACAACAGATGCGCGGCCACGGCCGCCGCCTTGTCGCGGTCGACGATGCCCGACCACAGGCAGTGCCCCATGTTGGAGGCGAGGGCGTCGATCGGGCGGCCCTCGTGGTCGAGCCCGACGGCGAAGTAACCGCGGTCGGGCAGCCAGAACCGCTCGTTGAACCGGGCGCGCAGCTCGGCGGCCCGGTCCCGGTAGCGCCGCTCGGTCTCGGTGTCGCCCGCCTCACGGGCGAAGTAGTGGCGGGCGACGTAGGCGGCGTAGACGTAGCCCTGCGCCTCCGCCAGGGCGACGGGCGGCCGGGCGATCACGCCGTCCGCGTAGTTGATGCCGTCGAAGGAGTCCTTCCAGCCCTGGTTGAGCAGGCCCTGGTCGGTCTTGCGCCGGTACCACAGGAACCCGTCCCGCATGCCGTACCGCTCGATCCACTCCAGCGCGGCGTCGGCGTGCGGGAGCAGCCGCTCGATCGACTCCCGGTGCAGGCCCCATCGGCGCAGCTCGCCGAGGAGGATCACGAACAGCGGGCTCGCGTCCACCGAGCCGTAGTAGGCGCGCCCGCCGGTCGTCGTGTCGTCCTGCCGGGCGCCGTACCTCAGCTCGTGCATGATCTTCCCCGGCTCCTCCTCGCTCAGCTGGTCGACCTTGGTGCCCTGCAGATCGGCCAGCCGGCACAGCGTGCCGTACGCCAGGTCGGGGTCGAGCGGCAGGGCCAGCCACGAGGTCAGCAAGGAGTCACGGCCGAACAGCGTCATGAACCAGGGCGCCCCGGCGGCGACGGTGGGCGGCAGCTCGGGATGCTCGGGGTCGAACAGCCGCAGCGCGCCGAGGTCGTCGAAGGCCTGGCGCAAAATCCCCGCCAGGGAGACGTTGGTCGTCGTCACCTCGGGCAGGCGCCTGCGCCACTCGAACAACCGGCCCGCCCGCTCCGCCAGCGCGGGCGACAGCCGCTTCCCCGAATACCACGGCTCGGTCTCGGCCCCCTCGATGATCGGGTTGACCTGGACGTCGGCCGTCCACTCGCCGCGCGGCGGCACCACCGCGCGGAAGACCAGCAGGCGCGGGTTGACCACCGGCAGGATCGGGGTGCCGTCGGCCTTGGCCGCCACCCGCACCCCCCGGCCCTTGCTGATCGAGAACATGCGCAGCGACCGCTCCTCCGCCGCGGTCGTCACGTCGGCCACCCAGTGCACCCGGTGGGTCTTCACCTCGAACAGGTCGCACACGTCGGAGCCGACGTGCAGGGTCACCATGCAGCCGGCCGGCTCGTGGGACATGTTGCGGATGGTGATCTCCTCCGACAGCCCGCCGCCGACGTACCGGTCGCGCACGACCAGCAGCGTGCTCTCCGCCTGCCCCGGGCGGGGCGCCGCCCGGCCGACGAAGGTCGCGTGGTACGGCTCGCCCGCGAGGACCTGGAGCTCCTCGACCGGGCCGTCGTCGACGCGCAGCTCCCACTGGGACAGCAGCCGGGTGTCGGCGTAGTAGATCCCCTGCGCCGACCCGGGCAGGATGTCGCCGTTGCGGGCCGATACGCAGAACGATCCCCCGGCCACGAGCGTCATGGCGCCCCCGCCGATGGCGCTGGGCTGTCCCTCGAACGTCCACCCGCTCGTCATGCCGATCACCCCGGCCCCGTCCCCGATCCCCGACGGTTGCCCTCATACCCGGAGACCCTGGCCGCTTTCGCCGCACTTTGAGTCTTATGTCCGTATTGGACGGCACGGTGGCTGGACCGGGGCGGCTTTACCGGCCCATGACCCGGCGTTGCCTACCCTTCCCCCCGTGCGCACGTGGGTGAGTCCGGAAGGGCACGAGGTGGACCTGGTCGTCATCGAGGGCCGCCGGCTGCTGCGCGTCCGTCACCTGGGCTATCACGTGGGCTACTGCGCCTCCGTCGAGGAGGTGGCGGCCCACCTCGATCTCGCGGATCTGGTGGAGGTCGTCGACCTGCGCCGCGCCGCCAGGGCCCGCGCACACGGTTGAGGGGTGAGCCGGTCCGGCTCACCCCTCCGTCGTGTCACCGCCCCGCCTCACGACGGCGCGGGCGCTCAGTCCCAGCCCGGCATGTTCCAGAAGTCGTCGGAGATGGGCGCCTTGGACTGGGCCTTGGCCTGGGCCTTGGGCTTGGCCTGGGGCTTGGCGGCCTTCGCCTTGCCCGGCTTCTGCATGCCCCAGCCCTGCATCTCGCGCACCCAGGCGCCGGCGTCCTCGTCGTCGGTCTTCCGGCTCGACGGCTTACGGGTGAAGTCGTTGCCGGACATCTTGGTGTACGTGGGCTGATTGGACGTGGGGTGCAGGAAGACGTCCTGAGGCGCCCCGCCGCCGTTGTTGCTCTTGCCGGTGGCGGGCATCGTGAACATGGAGCCGTTGGCCGGCTGCGTGCCGTTCGCCTGGTCGCCCGTCCGGGTGATCATCGGAATGTTCGGACCGGCCCCGGTCGGGCCGTCGCCGCGCTGGCCGCCGGCGCCCGCGCCGCCGTTCGCCTGCTCACCGGCCGCCGGCCGGTTGGCGGGACGGCCGTTCGCCGCCGGGCCGTTCGCCCGGTTCTCGGTCTGGTCGTCGGCCGGCATGAACGGGCCGACCTTCGCGCCCTTGTCCAGGATGTCCAGCGTCTTCGAGGCGACGAAGTCGGGCTCCTCCGGGTGGCTCATCGCCAGCGCGGCGATCTGCTTGCCGGGCGACAACGGCTCCTTGGCGGACAGCGGTGCCGGGTCGCCGGGCGCACCCGCGGGGCCCGAAAGAAGAGCGGCGGCGAGTACTGCAGTACATAGAGGCATGAGAATTTCCCCCGAAATCTGGTGGACGGTACAAGAACGAAGGTAAGCGCACGATGCCGGGCGATCACGGACCCGATGCTCAGTGTCCGGTCAAATAAGAGGATCAGCCGCTTCAGGACATAGACCGCAGGTCACGCACTGTCCGCCGGCTACGAAAACACGCCGATCCGGATCACAATAGCCGTCCACGATAAAACGTGAAATAAGACTGTATGTCCGTCGCGCGGCCGCCGGAATTCGCGGAATCCGCAGGCGAACCGCCTCCCCCCGGCGAGGCGGCAGAATCGGCCCCGTGAAATGGAACGGGGGTGAGCCGCGGTGCGGCTCACCCCCACAAGAGCGTCGCGGAGCGACGTACGGTCACCTCGGCATGAGGACCTTGTCGACCGTGTAGACGGTGGCGTTGCTCGTCGCGATGTTCCCGCAGGACACCGCGGCGTCGTTGACCTTGAGGTTGGAGTCGGACCCGGAGACCGTGAGCTTGCGGCCCTCGAGGGAGGTGAGCTGGCCGTGCATGTCCGCCGGCGTCTTGCGTCCCTTCACCACGTGATAGGCCAGCAGGCCCCTGAGCGACTTGCGGTTCGACATCATCTGGTCGAGCTGGCTCTTGGGGATCTTGCTGAACGCTTCGTTCGTGGGCGCGAACACCGTGATGTCCTGGGCGGAGTTGAGCGTCTCGGCCAGTCCGGCCTTCTTCACCACGCGCGCCAGCGTGGACAGCGACGGGACGTCGGCGAGCGCGGTGCCGACCGGCACCTTGGCCAGTTCGGCGGGGCTGCCCTTGCCCGAGGCCGGCAGCGAGGAGCAGCCCGCGCCGACGGGCGTCCCGGAGACCGCCGGCGACGCCGACGGGCTCGGGCTGACGCTCTCACTCGCCTCCGGGCTGGGGGTCTCGGTGGTCATGTCCGTGGCGGTCTCGTTGGCCGCGACCGGAGCCGCGGTGTTGTCGCCCTGACTTCCGCAGGCCGCGGACATCGAGAGCGCCGCGGTCAGGGCGGCAAGGGCGAGCAGACGGGTATTCATGATCGTGCTTCCTTAGTCGTGGAAAGGTCGTTGCTGGGTGGCGGGTCGGGTGCGTGACGAGACACGGAGCGAACGCACCGATCGGTCCCGGGACCGGACGCGGTGCGCGGCGTGCCACCCGCACGACCGCCCGCGCCTACCGACCCCCGCGGACGGCGACACCGGAAGAGCCCGCCACACCGGCGCAGCGCCGGTGTGGCGGGCCGATCAGACGGGCCGCTCACACGGGCCTCTTCCGTCAGGCCGTCCGGGGCGGGCTCACCAGCCGCGCGGCGAATGGTGCCGGCCGGGGCGGTTGGCCGTCTTCTGGCGCGGCGCCTTCTGCTGCGCCGTCTTCTGCTGTCCCCTCGACTGCGGGTAGGCCCTGGTCGTCTGGACCCCCTGCACGGGGCGGAAGGTGAACGGCTTCGGCGCCTCGCCGGAAGCGAGGACGGGCTGGATGAAGACGTCGCGCGTCTTGGGATCGATCACCGGAACGAACTTGGTCGCGTTCTCCCCTCCGGCCGCCCTGTCGCCCGACGTCTGGGCGGGACTTCCGGCGTCCGTGCCGGAGGCTCCGGTCGCGCTCGAAGCGGCCGGCGATTCGGGAGCGCTGCCCTTGTCGTTCCGCCCGCCGTCCGTCCCGCTGGGAGCCATCCATGGCGGCGCCTGGGGGATGGGGAACGGAAACTCCCCGGCCTGGGGCGCCATGCCGGGCAGCGACGTGGGTTGCGGCCGGCCCGTGGACGGCGTCGTGGCGTTGTTCTTGTCCGTGGTGGCCCTCGTTCCGGGCGGGGCCGGGTCCGGCGGCACGGCGGCCGGCCCCGACAGCAGGGCGGCGGCCAGCACAGCGGCTGTGCAGAGAGGCATGAGACTCCCCCGAGGTCATGGATGGTACGAGCACGACGGTAAGCGCCGCACCGGGGAGTGATCACGCATCCGACGACCAATGTCCGGTCAAGCATGATGATCGGGAGCTTCACCCGCAAAGATCCCATCGCACCCGCAAGCGCACGCCGCGCCGGGCCTGAAGCGCGGGGGTCCCGAGGAGCGCGGCAGGCTCAGTCCGGCAGCCTGACCTCGATCGGCACCACGATCGGCGGGCGCGGGGACGGGTGGGGCACCGGCCGATGCTCGAAGTGATGTTCCAGGGCGCGGCGGAGCCGATCCAGCGCCTCGTCGACCGTGTGCCCTTCGCACGCCACCTCGACCTGGACGCACCGCGCGCAGTACAGGCCACCGTCCCCGGGAGTGACGGTCGCGGTCAGCCGCACGGTCCGCCCCATGCTCCCACCGTGCACGGGAGTGCGCCGGGGCAATCCCGTCGCGAAGGCAACAAATCGGAGATCTCCCGCACCGGCTGCCGCTCGCGGGGCGGTTCACAGGGGAGCTTTGCCGAAATAAGAGCCGTTCGGGCGCGACGCCGGGAGGACGGCCCGTCTCCCCGGGTAGGGCCGGGCGTATGAGTGAGAAAGACAAGAAGGAGGAGCCGTCGGTGGGCGACGAGGTCTCCTGGAAGAGCCACGGCGGCACCGCGACCGGCAAGGTCGAAAAGAAGATCACCGAGCGCACCGAGGAGGCGGGGCGCACCGTGGCCGCCTCGCCCGAGGACCCGCAGTTCCTCGTACGCAGCGAGAAGAGCGGCGGGGCCGCGGTGCACAAGCCGTCGGCCCTGCATCCCAAGGAGTGACGTGCCGCCCGCCGAGCGCCGGATGGCGGCCCCGTCCTGCCGGGCGGTCGCCGGCGCCGCATCGGGCATCCGGAGCCGCGGCCGAAGAGGCGCCCGAGAAGCCCGGGCCCACGGCGCGCGCCGGGGGTCGCGCCCGAGGCGCCGGCCGCCCAGGGCTAGTTGAGCGTCTTCCTCCAGTGGAAGCCGCCGGGCAGGTTCACGGTGAGGGTACGGCGCCCGTCCGCCGTCTTCGTGACGCGGAAGGCGCGTCCGCCGAAGCTGTGCCCGACGCCGCCGCGGGAGAGGTTGAGCCTGAACGGTCCCATCTTGATCGATTTTCGATAGCTCCAGCCCATGGTGTCCCTCCATGATTTCCAGTGCTCCCACGACTACCCCGCGAGACGATCAGCACACGGGATCTTCTCCGTTTACGTCCCTGCCGACGGGTATGGCCCAGAGCTGGACGAGCTTTTCGGCCGTCACGACCCCCGATCGGACAGCCGGCCGGGCGCCGGGGCTCGACGGGCCCGGCCGTACCGGCCGGGGTTCCCGCCGCCTCGCGGAACCGCCCGTCCGAGACCGGAAGGAGCGATGCCATGGGACACGCCGGAGTGATGCTGGAGACCTACCCCGCCGACCTCGGCGGCGTGGACAGGCAGGTGCTGGCGAAGTGCATCGAGGCCTGCTTCGACTGCGCGCAGACCTGCACGGCCTGCGCTGACGCCTGCCTGAGCGAGCACGCGGTGGCGGAACTGGTCCGCTGCATCCGCACCAACCTCGACTGCGCCGACATCTGCGCGACGACGGGGCGGGTGCTGTCGCGGCACACCGGTTACGACGCGAACCTGACCCGCGCGCAGTTGGAGGCGTGCGCGCAGGCGTGCCGCAGCTGCGGCGACGAGTGCGGTCAGCACGCACACGTGCACGAGCACTGCCGGGTGTGCGCCGAGGCGTGCCGCCGCTGCGCCCAGGCCTGCAACGAGCTGCTGGCCTCGCTCGGCTGACCCACGGCTGCGCACGCGTCGCACCGCGCCGGGCACGCCTGCGGCATCCACCGCGGCCGGCAGGCCGTTTGTTCGCATCGCGGCCGCCAGGCCCGCGGCATCGCACCGCGGCCGCGAGGCCGCTTGTTTGCAGGGTGCAATGACGTGACGGTGCGAGCGAGCGTGTAAAAACGGTGCCTATGGCAAAGGAAGCGGACGAGGAGCCCACCGGTGACGACCTGGAGGCCGTCACCGTCGCCGTGCTCACCGCCTCGCGCGTGCTCGTCGCGGTCTCCGCGCGGTCCCTCGCCGCCGCGGAGGACCGCGTCACCCTGCCGCAGTTCCGTATGTTGCTGGTGGTCGGGCAGGGGGAGACCAAGCTGGTGACGCTGGCCGAGAAGCTCGGCGTGAACCCGTCGACCGCCATGCGCATGGCCGACCGGCTCGCCGTCGCCGGCCTGCTGGAGCGTGAGGTCAATCCGCACAACCGGCGGGAGACCCTGCTGCGGCTGACCGACAACGGACGGCGCATCGTGGACGAGGTCACCGCCCGGCGCAAGGAGGAGATCGCCGCGATCCTCACGCGGCTGCCGGCGTCCCGGCGGCAGGCCCTCATCGTCGCCATGCGGGAGTTCAACGAGGCGGCGGGCGAACCGCCCGCCCGCATCGCCTTCCCGCTGGGCTGGCCCGGCCCGGCCTCCTGACCACACCGCGCGGCCGCCCGGTCCCCGGCACGCTCACGGGGCCGCCTGCGGGAGCGACCCCGTCACGAGGCAGGCCGGCAGGGGGTCAGCAGCCGGAGTCGGAGCAGGCACCGGGGATGAGCCCGGGGGCTCCGTCGGCGCCCGCGGGCACGTCGCCCTGGTCCTGGCTCGAACCGCCCTTCGAGGCGCCGCCCGTCTTGGACGAACCGGTCCCGGCCCGGTCCGTGCCGGAGCCCTGCCGTCCGGAGGAGGAGCCGCCGCCCGAGGACCCGGCCGCGGTGTCCGCGCCGCCTCCGGCGGGCGCCTGGCCGCCACCCGCACCGTCTCCGCCGGACCCGGCCGCGCCCTGGCCTCCCGAGCTCTGGTCCCCAGAGCCCTGATCCGCCGAGCCCTGCGAGTCCTGTCCGCCCTCCGCCCCGGCCTGGTCGCCGGCGCCGTCCCCGGCGGAGCCGCCGTCCTGGGCGGGGGCCGACTGTTGCACGCCGCCCGCGGCGGGCGGGTCCGCCGGGCCCGAGCCGTCGCGCAGCGCGTAGCCCGCTCCCCCGGCGGCCAGTACGGCGACCAGCGCCGCGGCGGCGATGACGAGAGGCTTCCTGTTCTTGGTCGTGGCCGGCGGCTCATCCCGGCTGGAGAGGATCTCCTGCCGGAAATGATCGTCCTGGCTCGTCTGCGACGGGACGCGCCCTTGCATGTGAGACAACTCCCAGCGGTCGTTACGGGGGAAAGCTCCACGGCTTCCGCGGGTGGCTGCCCACACTAACCCCACCGGTGAGCTAATCTCACAAATAACCGCAAACAATCATGAATCTCCCAGGGTTTCCCCCGGTCCGATCGCGCTGCGTACCAGGTCAGCGGCTGTGCGTCGCCGCACTCTGGTAGTCGGTGTACGTGTAGGGGTTGTCGAGGATCTTCGTCTCGGGGATGTCCGGGTTCATCCCCTTCTCCCATGCCTCCTCGCCCAGCGTCGAGCGCAGGTACTCGACGGTCCGCTCCACCTCGCGCCGGGCCCCGGCGAGGTCCACGCCGACCAGGCGGTGCTCGTGCTTGACCACCCGGCCGTTCACGAGGACCGTGTGCACGTCGCCGCGCTGCGCCTGGAACGCGACGTGCCCGTACGGGTTGAGCAGCGGGAACGACACGGGCGACGCGTCGTTCTTGATGAGCACGATGTCGGCCTTCCGGCCCGCCTCGATGCGGCCGAGGTCGTCGGCGCGGCCGATCGCGCGGGCCCCGCCGCGCGTCGCCCAGTCCACCACCTGATCGGCGCGCAGGCTGCAGTGGGTGACCGTCTCCCCCTTGGCGTGCGCCTCCATGTGCTCCCGGGAGCGGTCGGCGCCGAGCGTGGTGCGCATCGCCGAGAACAGGTCGCCGCTCCACCAGACGCTGGTGTCCATCGAGAGCGAGACCGGGATGTCGTGCGCGCGGATGGCCCAGGTGGGCGGGTAGCCCTGGCCCGCGCTCTGCTCGCTCTCGGTGGAGACCGAGATCGAACCGCCGGTGGCGGCGATGCGGTGATAGGAGTCCGCCGACAGCGAGGCGGCGTGGACGTAGACCGTCCCGGGCGTCATGAAGCCGTGCTCGTACATGAGCCGGATGCCGTCGTCGCTGGTCGCGCCCCACACGCCCGCGTGCGTCGTGACGGGGACGCCGAGGTCGCGGGCCACCTCGAAGGCCGGCTTCTCGGGGAAGGCCGGGTCGCCGGTGACGTCGAAGGCGATCTGGAAGCCCAGCAGGTCGTCGCCCGTGATGCGGCGGTTCACGAAGTCGCGGAACTCCGGCGCGCCGGTCCACTCGGCCGGCGGCGCCTGGATGTTGCCGTAGGCCAGCACGAACCGGCCGGGCACCGCCCGCAGGGCGTCGACGGCCGCGTCTGCGTGGTCGACGGTCCGCAGCCCGTGCGACCAGTCCACGACCGTCGTGACGCCGGCGTCGATCGCCTCGATCGCGGCCAGCAGGTTGCCGGCGTGCACGTCCTCCGGCCGCCACAGCTTGCCGTACTCCAGGTAGTACCAGACGAAGTACTGCGTCAGCGTCCAGTCGGCGCCGTAGCCGCGCATGGCCGTCTGCCACATGTGCCGGTGCGTGTCGATCATGCCGGGCATGACGATGCCGCCGGTGGCGTCGACGACCACGGCGCCGTCCGGTGCGGGCAGGTCCGGCCCCACCTCCGCGATCCGGTCCCCCACGACGAGGACGTCGGTGCCCGGCAGCACACTGTGCCCGTCGTCCATCGGCAGCACCGTCCCGCCGCGCAGCAGCACGGGCCGGTCCGGCCCGAAATCGGTCGGCTCGTTCATCGTCGAACTCCTCACCCTCACATTGGTCGAGTCCGCCTCGCCTCGCACAGCGCGGGTCCGCTCACGGCCCGCCCCGGTGCCCGGCTCGGCTTCCTCTCCCTCACATTGGTCGAGTCCGCCTCGCCTCGCACAGCGCGGGTCCGCTCACGGCCCGCCCCGGTGCCCGGCTCGGCTTCCTCTCCCTCACAATGGCCGAGCACGCCCGCATCCGCCGAACAGTTGTCCGCCATACGGTCAGTGCTGCATCCGCTGTTACTTTCCCGAGCACCGTCCCCGCTGTCAACCATGCGTTTTGCACCTCATCCTGCGATGAAGCAGCCGCCACCCCGTTTGACCAGACAGACGCCTGTGCCAGAATCGGCGTCACGGACCGTTGTCCGTTCAGCGGACACGACAGTCACAGCAAGGAGGGGAGCCGGATGACAGACGACACCGCGCCCGAGCGGGGAGGCGGGCCGCTGTCCGGCGTGCTGGTGGCCGACTTCTCCCGGGTCCTGGCCGGGCCGTACGCCACCATGCTGCTGGCCGACCTGGGCGCCGAGGTCGTCAAGGTCGAAGGACCCAAGGGAGACGACACCCGCACCTGGATGCCGCCCGTACGCGGCGACGTGTCGACCTACTACCTGGGGGTCAACCGGGGCAAGCGCTCGATCGCGCTCGACCTGCGTGACGAGGAGGACGCCCGGGTGGCCCGGGAGCTGGCCCGGCGCGCCGACGTGCTGGTGGAGAACTTCAAGCCCGGCGGGCTCGCCAAGTACGGCCTCGACTACGCCTCGGTCAGCGCGGCCAACCCCGGCGTCGTGTACGCCTCGATCAGCGGGTTCGGCTCAGGCGCGGGCCGCGACGTGCCCGGCTACGACCTCATGGTGCAGGCCATGTCGGGGCTGATGAGCCTCACCGGCGACCCGGACGGGCCGGCGTACCGCGCCGGGATCTCGGTCTTCGACGTGATGGCGGGCAACCACGCCGCCATCGGCGTCCTCGCCGCCCTGCGCCACCGCGACGCGACCGGGCGGGGCCAGCACGTCGAGGTCAACCTGCTGTCCTCGGCGCTGACCGGCCTGGTCAACCACAGCTCCGCGTACGTCGCCGGCGGTGTCGTCCCCTACCGCATGGGCAACGCCCACCCGAGCGTGTTCCCCTACGAGCCGCTGCCCACCGCCGACAACGACCTCATCGTGGCGGCCGGCAACGACGGCCAGTTCCGCAAGCTGTGCGAGGTGCTCGGCATCCCGGAGATCGCCGACGACCCGCGCTTCGCGCGCAACGCCGGCCGGACCGCGCGCCGCGAGGAGCTGCGGCCCATCCTGGTCGAGAGGCTCGCCACGCGCGGCGCGCTGGAGTGGTTCGAGCTGCTGGTCGCGGCGGGGGTGCCGTGCGGTCCGATCAACACCATCGACGGCGGGTTCGCCATGGCCGAGCGCTTCGGGCTCGACCCGGTCGTGGAGGTGGGCGAGGGCGACCGTGCGGTGCCGACCACCCGCCACCCGATCCGGTTCTCCGCGACCCCCGCCGCCTACCGGCTGCCGCCGCCCGAGCTGGACGAGCACGGTGACGAGCTGCGCAAGTGGCTGACGCAGGAGGAGGACCACGATGTCTGACCGGCCCGAGACGACCGAGCGGCCGTCGTACCCCACCGCGTTGGGGGCGTCCTCGCTGAAGTCGATCACGCTCCTCGGCCGCGACCTGGCCGAGGACGTGATGGGCAAGGTCGGGTTCGGCGAGCTCGCGTTCTGGCTCGCCGCCCAGCGCAGGCCCACGCCGGGCGAGACCCGCGTGTTCGAGGCCGTGCTCGCCGCGCTGGCCGACCACGGGTTCACCCCGACCGCGATCGTCACCCGGCTGACGTACCTGTCCGCGCCCGACTCGATCCAGGGCGCGCTCGCGGCCGGGCTGCTCGGCGGCGGGTCGCGCTTCCTCGGCGTCACCGAGGACTGCGGCCGGTTCCTGCACGAGGTGCTGGCGGCGCACGACGGCCCGCTGCCCACCGGCGACGACGGCTGGGACGCCCTCGCCCTGGAGACCGTGCGGGCCAGGCGGCAGGCGAGGCGGTTCATCCCCGGCCTCGGCCACCACGTGCACAAGGAGGGCGACCCGCGCACGCCCCGGCTGATGGAGATCGCCGCCGAGGAGAACCTCTTCGGGCCGCATCTGTCGCTGTTCGCCGCGATCGGCCGCGTGCATCCGCAGGTGCTGGGCAAGACGCTCCCGCTCAACGGCGCCGGCGTCTGCGGCGCCGCGCTGGCCGACCTCGGCCTGCCGCTCGAACTGCTGCGCGGCTTCGCCCTGCTCGCCCGTACGGCCGGCCTGATCGGGCAGCTCGCCGAGGAGCTGCGCCGCCCGGTGGCGAACGAGATCTTCCTGTCGGTGGACCTCAACAACCGGTCCGTCGACCCCGAGCCCTACACCCCCTGACGCCACTGGAGGTTCGCATGGCTGAACTGGTCGCGGTGATCGCGTCCACCCATCACCCGTTCTACTACCGCGCCAGCACGGCCACCGGCGAGGACCGCCCGCCCTTCGCCGACGAGTGGGTGCGCAAGGTCGAGGCGTTCCGGGAGACGCTGACGAAGGCGCGGCCCGACGTGCTGGTCATGGTCGGCTCCGACCACTTCCACCAGCTCTGGCTCGACAACATGCCGCAGTTCCTCGTCGGCAAGGCGCCGTTCTACGACGCGAACTGGTACAACGAGGAACGCGAGTTCGGCCTGCCCCGGATGTTCTTCACGGGCCAGGAGGACCTGTCGGCGTACATCCTGCGGGAGGGCCTGGACGCGGGCTTCGACCTGGCCTTCTCGAACGAGCTGCGGATCGACCATTCGATCACCTGCCCGATCATCACGCTGCGGCCGCAGAACGACCTGCCGATCGTGCCGATCTACACCAACATCTTCGCCCCGCCGCTGCCGCGGCCGAAGCGGTTCGTGCAGCTCGGCCGTACGATCCGGGAGCTGGTGGAGTCGTGGCCGGCCGACAAGCGGGTGGCGGTGATCGGCACCGGGCACCTGTCGCTGGAGCTCGGCGGGCCGCGCCAGTTCGGCCCGCACGGGCCCGACCCCGAGTTCGACCGCAAGGCGGTCGAGTGGATCTCCTCGGGCGACATCGAGGGGTGCCTGTCGGAGGTCACCCTCGACAGCCTCCACCTGCCCGGCAACGCCACGCACGGCTTCATGGACTTCATGCTGATGATGGGCGTGGCCGGCGAGGGCGCCAAGGCCGACTACGTCGACACCTACGACCTGTTCCACACCATGGAGGCCTACTTCACCTGGTACCCCAACGGAGGCGTGGCGTGAGCAAGTACCTGCTGAACAAGTTCCTGTTCACCGTCGACCGCGATCCGGACCTGGTCGAGCGCTACCGCGAGGACCCCCGGGGCACGGTGGAGTGGTGGGAGGCCGAGTACGCCAACCGCCTGCTGAGCTGCCACGGCGGGGAGGCGTCCACCTGGCTGCGCTTCGAGGACGCCGAGCGCGAGGCCCTGGCCGGCCACGACTACCCGAAGCTGTTCGAGCTGGGCGCGCACCCGTTCCTCACGCTCACGCTGTTCATCGCGATGTTCGAGCGCGACCACGAGCCGATGGGCTTCCAGACCGAGTACGCCCGGCGGCTGGCCCACATGACCCTGCCGTACCCGGACATCGCGACCTGATCGGACCTGCCCGCCGTCGAGAGCGGGCCGGGGCGGCGAGGCGCCGGGCACGCCGTGCGGGGCGTGCCCGGCGGCTCTCGCCGATGACCATGAGCTTCAGCGGAACGTCGCTTCAGCCGGAAGGTGGAACATGCGAGCGGCACAGATCGTGGAACCCGGCAGGCCGCCGCTGGTGGCCGACCTGCCCGTGCCCGCCGCCGGGCCCGGCGAGACGCTGGTCGAGGTCGGCGCGGCACCGATCACGCCGCTCGACCTGCTCTGCGCGAGCGGCACGTCCTACTTCGGCCGGCCGCGCACGCCGTACGTGCCGGGGGTGCAGGGGGCCGGAACCGCGGACGGGCGGCCGGTGTGGTTCGCGACCTCGGCCGGGATGGCGCCCGGCGACGGCAGCATGGCGCAGGTGGCGGCCGTGCCCGCCCGCGACCTCGTCGAACTGCCCGCAGGGGCCGATCCGGTCGCGGTCGCCGCGCTCGGGCTCTCGGCCGTCGCCGCGCACATGGCGCTCACCTGGCGCGGCGAGCTCGCCCCCGGCGAGCAGGTCGTGGTGCTCGGCGCGGGCGGCGTGGTCGGGCAGGCCGCCGTACGGATCGCGCGCATCGCCGGCGCCCGCGGGATCGTGGCGGGCGCCCGCTCCCCCGCCGCCGCGGAACGCGCCCGGCAGGCGGGTGCGGACGCCGTGGTGGCGCTCGACACCGGTGACGTCGCCACGCTGGCGGCCCGCTTCGCCGAGGCGTGCGACGGGCCCGCCGACCTCGTGCTCGACCCGCTCTTCGGCGCGCCCGCGGCCGCCGCGGCCCGCGCCCTGCGCCCCGGCGGCCGGTGGGTCAACCTCGGCTCCTCGGCGGACGAGACCTGCCCGATCGACTCCTCCACGCTGCGCGGCAGGTCGCTGCGGCTGCTGGGATACACCAACAACGAGCTGACCCCGGAGCAGCGGGCCGCCTCCATCGTGTTCGTGGCCGAGCAGGCCGTGGCCGGGCGGCTGTCCGTCGCCCACGAGCGCGTCCCGCTGGAGGAGGCCGCGGCCGCCTGGGAGCGCCAGGCCGCCGGCGCCGCCTCCGGCAGAATCGTCCTCATCCCCGGGGCGGCTCGCTGAGGGCCGATCCCGCACGCGACGGACAGGAGGCCGAAGTGACCGAGACGGCGGTGGCCGAGGTGATGACCGAGCTGGCCGGGCTCGAGGACCCGAAGGCCCGCGAGGTGAACGAGAGACACGGCGACGATCACGGTGTGAACCTCGGCAAGCTGCGTGCGCTCGCGAAACGGCTGAAGACGCAGCACGAACTCGCGCGCCGGCTCTGGGAGACCGGCGACAGCGCGGCGCGGCTGCTGGCGATCCTGATCTGCCGGCCGAAGGCGTTCGGGCGTGACGAGCTGGACGCCATGCTGCGCGAGGCGCGTACTCCAAAGGTGCATGACTGGCTCGTGAACTACGTGGTGAAGAAGAGCCCGCATGCCGAACAGCTGCGCCTGGCCTGGTCCGCCGATCCGGATCCGGTGGTCGCGAGTGCGGGCTGGGCGCTGACCACGGAACGCGTGGCGAACAAGCCCGAGGGCCTCGACCTCGCGGGGCTGCTCGACGTCATCGAGGCGGAGATGAAGAACGCGCCGGATCGCCTGCAATGGGCGATGAACCACTGCCTGGCCCAGATCGGGATCGAGCACGCGGGGCACCGCGCCCGTGCGATCGGCATCGGTGAGCGCCTGGAGGTGCTCAAGGACTACCCGACGTCGCCGGGCTGCACATCTCCGTTCGCGCCCGTCTGGATCGCCGAGATGGTGCGCCGGCAGCACGACGCGTAGGAAGGTTCGCACTCGCGCCCGTGCCGGGGCTCCCTCGGCTAGGCCGTGATCTGCGGGACCGACTCGTAGAGCGCCCAGTCGGCGCTGATCGCCCCGGCCGTCGTGAGCAGCAGGGGCAGGTGCTCCCCGGTGAGCTTGTCCAGCGAGGTCTCGGCGGCGTGGCTGTTGACGTTGACCGCCGCGATGACCTTCCCCGAGCCGTCGCGCAGCGGCGCGGCCACCGAACGGATCCCGAGGGCGAGCTGCTCGTCGGTCAGCGCCCAGCCCTTCGCCCGCACCTCGCGCAGCATCGCGTCGCGCTCCTGCCGGCCGGGCCGCCACCGCGGCTCGATGCCCGACCGGCTCGGCTCGGCCAGCACCCGCTCCAGCTCGTCCGGCGGCAGCGCGGCGAGCAGCACCTTGCCGAGGGACGTCTGCAGCGCCGGGAACCGCGTCCCGATCTGCACCGAGAGGGCGACGATCTTCGGTACGGCCACCCGGGCGACGTACACGATGTCGGACCCGTCGAGCTGGGCGATCGACGACGACTCGTTGGTCTGGGCGACCAGCCGTTCCAGATGCGGCCGGGCGACCTCCCACAGTCCCGTCGAGCGGACGTAGGAGACGCCGAGCTCGAGCACCCGCGGGGTGAGGGCGAAGCCGCCCTGCTCCGGCCGGGCGTACCCCAGCTCCTGCAGCGTGAGCAGGATGCGCCGCGCGGTCGGCCGGGCCAGGCCGGTCGCGGCCGCCACCTCGGTCAGGGACATGACCGGACGCCCCGGCCGGAACGCCCTGATGACATCGAGGCCGCGCGCCAGCGCCTCGATGAAGTCAGGTCCGGTGTCGCCTCGTGCCATGAACGCCTCTTCCGCTCGAACTCGCCGAGTCAACTTTAGACCCTGCCCGCCCGTCGCTGTCCGCCTGACGGCGCGAGCAACAGTCCGGGATGCCCTGGATCAGTCCGCCGCGACGTGACGGTCGCCAGCGGAGGCCTCTGACATGACCGCTCAGCGGACCTGTGTCCGCGTGGACGGCGGACGCCATGACAGTGCGGCGAAAAGTGTGTCCGGCGACCATGTCCGGACGGTTACCGGCGATCTATCGTGCCCGGAAAGGCTCGGTGAGCCCGGTCTTCCGAGGAGCCGCCATGGTCACCCCCCTCCCCGTCCGGCCGCCGCAAGCGGTCGCCGTCGTCGCCGTCCTCCTTCTCGTCCTGGCCGGCCTGCTCGGCCCGGGCGCCCCGCCCGCACGGGCCGCGTCGCCGGCCCAGGTCACGTCGTTCGGCGGCAATCCCGGCAACCTCGCGATGTACGCCTACCGCCCGGACGGCCTGCCCGTCGGCCGGCCGCTCGTCGTGCTCCTGCACGGCTGCACCCAGAACGCGAGCGGCTACTTCGCCGACTCGGGCTGGCGTGAGTACGCCGACCGGTGGGGCTTCGCCCTCGTGCTGCCGCAGACGAGCAGCGCCAACAACGCGTCGGGCTGCTTCAACTGGTTCCAGACCGGAGACACCACCAGGGGGCAGGGCGAGGCCGCGTCCATCCGCGCCATGGTGGCGTACGCGGTCGCCGCCTACGGGACCGACCCCGCACGGGTCTACGTGTCCGGACTGTCGGCCGGCGGGGCGATGTCGGCCGTCATGCTGGCGACCTATCCGGACGTCTTCGCCGCCGGATCGATCGCGGCCGGTCTCGCCTACCGCTGCGCGAGCAGCCTGACCGAGGCGTCCGGCTGCCAGTACGGCCCGGCGAGCAGGACCCCGCAGCAGTGGGGTGACCTGGTCCGGAACGCCTATCCCGGCTACGCGGGGCCGTATCCCCGGGTGGCCGTCTGGCAGGGCCAGTCGGACTACACGGTCGTCCCCGCCAACGGGAGGCAGTTGCGCGACCAGTGGACGAACGTGCGGGGCGTCTCCCCGGCCCCCACCGCCACACGGTCGCTCACCGGCGGCACCACGCTCACCGTGTACGGCGACGACGACGTCCGCCTCTACGAGATCGCCGGCATGGGGCACGGCCTCCCGGTCGATCCCGGCGGCGCCCCCGACCAGTGCGGCGCCACCGCGGCGTACTTCCTCGACACGATCTGCTCGGCCTACCACGACGCCCGGTTCTTCGGTCTGGACGGCGGCGCCCAGCCCAGCCCCACCTTCACGCCCAGCCCCAGTCCCAGTCCCTCGCCCGGCGGCACGCCGCCGGGGACGTGCGTACGGGCGAGCAACTACGGCCACACCACGGCGGGACGGGCGTACCAGTCCGGCGGGTACACCTACGCGAAGGGGTCGAACGACGCGATGGGGCTGTGGAACACGTTCACCGTCCACGCGCTCCGGCAGACCGGCCCGGACCACTGGATTCTCGCCGACGGCCAGTGCTGACCCGCCGCCTTCCCAGGTGACCCGCGGCGGCCCGGCCGGCGGAAGGCCGTGGGAGGCATGACCGGCATCCGGCCGGGCACGTCTCCCGGGGCACACCACGGGCGGGGGCGTCGCATGCGGTCCGGTGGGGATTCGCGTGCCGGGCCGCCGCTCCGTTCCGGCCCGGTCACCGTGTCCGGACGAATACGGAGGTGGTTGCGATGAGGGGACACGTCCTGCCCTCGGCCCTGCTGGCGGCCGGTCTGCTGAGCGGCACGGGCGGGCACGGAGCCGCCGCCTTCGCCGGCACGCCGGCCCTGCCCGCCGCGCTGCCCACCGCCCCGGCCGTGACGACGCCGGCGGCCGACCACAACGAGCAGGACGTCATGTTCGCCCGGATGATGATCCCGCATCATCGCCAGGCGGTGGAGATGTCGAAGCTGGCCGGCAGCCGGGCGGACGACACCCGGGTCAGGCGGCTCGCCGAGCGGATCGAGGCCGCCCAGGCTGCCGAGATCCGGACGATGAGCGGCTGGCTCACCGCCTGGGGCGAACGGACGCCCGATGAGAGCGCCGCGCCGGCTCACCACCCCATGCCCGGCATGATGTCCCCCGAGGAGATGCGGCGCCTCGAAGGACTGTCCGGGCGGGCCTTCGACCGGGCCTTCCTCACGATGATGATCCGGCACCACGAGGGCGCCGTGACCATGGCGCGGGACGAACTGCGCGCAGGAGCCTACGAGCCGGCCCGGCGGATGGCGGCGTCCGTCGTCTCCGGCCAGTCGGCCGAGATCAAGGAGATGAAGCGCCTCCTGGAGCAGTGAGCGGCCACGGCCGTTCGGGACGCGGGCTCGCGGAGGTCAGCGGGTGCGGCGCCTGCGGTGCCGTCCGCCGGAGGGCGCCGCCACGGCCCTGGACCGGAGCCCGGTCACGGCGGTGGAGACCACCGCGAAGAGCAGACCGGCCGGCAGGACGGCGTCGCCGGGCGACCACACGACGTCGGGAGAGTGCCCCTGTTGCGCCGCCATGTTCCTGGTGGTGGGCCCGGCCGGACCCTGGACTCCGGCGTTCACCGCGGCCACGGGCTGAACCGTCACCGTCACCTTGGGCGTCGCCTTGACCTTGCGGGGCAGGCCGTACCCGACGATCTTGTTCTTGTCGCGCACCTTACGCTTCAGCCAGACGCCGTCGACGTTGCCCTCGATCGTGTGCACCTTCCCGCCCACGACCTTCTCGACCACGCCGACGTGGTCGATGTCGCGGACGTTCTTGCTTCCCGACCAGTCGAAGAAGACCACGGCGCCCGGCTCGGGCTTGTCGCTCCAGGCGTGCTTCTTCTTGAACCACTTGGCGTGCCGCGTGGTCAGCGCGAACTCGCCGACGTGGTCCTGAACCCCGGCCCGGTTCGCCGCCCAGGAGACGAACATGTCGCACCAGGGGGCGGTCTTGAAGTCGGGGTCCTTGGCCACGTTGTCGGCGTACCATTCGCCGAACTTCGTATGTTTTCCCGCTCGTTCGCGGTAGCCCAGTTCCGGGCGGACGGCGTCGAGCAGCTGTCGAGCTATGGGATCGCTGGAAATCGGAGGCTCCTCATGGCGCGCTTCGAGACGTGACGAACCGGCCCACCTGGCGTGACGGCACGACGGCATGGCCGTACGAGGGCACGGCCCGGCGGGGCGGAATCAGAAATGGGAGATGCGGCAGCCCGTCACGGGCGCGCCGTCACCCCGGAAGCCTGGAGACGTTCCAGGGCGGGCAAGCGGTCCGTCGATGCGACGCGGACCGGATCGGCAGGTGGAGCCGACACTCCACGCGCTCTCCTCTCCTTGGCCGCCTACCGGGTTAGCTGACGGGTTCGGGCCAGGAGTAGCCCTACCGGATGGTCCGGATTCACCCCAAGAGACATGGGTCCCCGGTTCCCGGGATGGATGACGTCCGGGATTCGGCGGTCGCCGGTCGTCCTCGGGTTGAGGACCGCACACCGGCGCGACACGGGAAGCATAGTAGATAACAAGTAAGACACGGCCCAAAAACCGGCAAACGGCCCCATTCGGGCCGCCGCCGCGCGACACTCCCGCTGGTCCTCGCGGTCGCGGCCCGTCCTCGGTGAGATAGGACACACAGCCCTACGGCACCCGCGCCGGGCGGGGCGGCACCTCCCCGGGCGGCGGTCCCGAGCCCCGCCGCGCTCGCGGCGGGGCGGCATCGCCTCTCCCGAAACTTAGTTAGCAAAAGCAACTACTATCGTTGGGCTTCCGGACGCGGCCACGCCGCCGGCCGCGCACCGACCTGATCCAGGGGAAGGACTCCCGATGAACGACGCGATATGGGCCGGCACGGTCGCCGTCACCGGACACGAAGGCGCCGATCTCGAGGCGTACGCCGCCCGGCCGCTCGGCTCCGGCCCCCACGGCGGGGTTGTGGTGATCCACCACCTGCCCGGGTACGACGAGGCCACCAAGGAGATCGTGCGCCGGTTCGCCGCACACGGATACGCCGCGATCTGCCCCAACCTGTACTCCCGCGAGGGCGCCGGGGTCAGCCCGGACGACCAGGCCGCGGCGGCCCGGGCCAAGGGAGGCGTCCCGGACGAGCAGCTCGTCGGCGACGTCGCGGGCGCCGCGGCCTACCTCAAGGGCCTGGAGCACGCCAACGGCAGGGTCGGGGTGATCGGCTACTGCTCGGGTGGCCGGCAGACGTTCCTGGCCGCCTGCTCGCTGCGGATCGACGCGGCCGTCGACTGCTACGGGGCCTTCGTCGTCACCGCGCCGCCGGCCGACTTCCCGCTCAGGGCCGAGCCGCTGATCTCCCGGGCCGCCGACCTGTCCTGCCCGCTGCTCGGGCTCTTCGGCGCGGACGACCGCTTCCCCTCGCCGGACGAGGTCGCGGTGCTCGACGCCGAGCTGACGAGACTCGGCAAGGAGCACGAGTTCCACGTCTTCCCGGACGCCGGCCACGCGTTCTTCTCCGTGGACCGGCCGAACTACCGTCCCGCCGCCGCGGTGGAGGGCTGGAAGAAGGTCTTCGGTTTCTTCGGCCGCCACCTCGCCGCCTGAGGAGGACCAGATGTGCACCTATCTCACCGAGAAGTTCCGGATCGACGGCGCCGCCAAGGGAGCGTCGGGCTGGTTCACGGTCACCGACGGCATGGTCTACGTCGACCATCCCTACCATGCCTGCCGGGAACACACGGTGAACATCGACCTCACCAACCCGGCCGAGGGCCCGTCGGCCCGGGTCGCGATCGAGCTCACCGAGGAGGCGGCGCTCGCCCTGGTCGAGGCGATCCACAAGGCCCTGGCCGCGGCGCCGCCCGGGCTCGCCTCGGCCGCCCGCGGGCCCGCACCCGCCTGACGGGGTCGTACGCCACCGGCGGCGGACCCGGAGGCCCGCCGCCGTGCGGGCCGCCGGCCGGCGATTACCGGCCGGCGAGCCGTGCCGGACGGGTCACTCGTCGAGCGACATGTACAGGCGGGTGCCCGACGGCCGGTAGCCGACGCGTTCGTAGACGCGCCGCGACCCCTCGCCGCCGTACTCGAGCCACACCGACCGCGCGTCCCGGGCGAACATCTCCGCGGTCAGCGCGGCGGTGACCGCGGCGGCGACGCCTCGGCCGCGGAAGGCCGGCCGCGTGCCGACACCGGCGAGTTCCGACGTGCCGACGGCGGGGGCCGAGCAGGTGGCCGCGCCGGCGCAGCCGCCGTCCTGCGCCCGGACGAACCGCACCGCCCCGCCGCTCTCCTGCAGGCGGCGCAGCCGGGCCGCGCCTTCCGGCGAGCCGGTGAACCCGGCGCCGAACGCCTCGGACAGGGCGGCGTCGATCGACAGGTAGTCGTGGTCCGCGACCGGCGTCTCCACCAGGGGGCCGCCGTCGCTCCGCGGCGTCAGCGTCTCCGGCGTGCAGACGAGGTAGTCGTGCACCGCCTCCACGCCGAAGCCCGCCCGGGTGAGCGCGGGCTCCACACCGGGCGCGGCGTCCGGCGCGAACTCGAGCCGGGGCCTCAGCCCGCGCTCGCGGAACGCCGCGACCAGCGCCGCGACGTCCCGCGCGGACGGCCGGGCTCCGGGCAGGGGGGTGGCGTAGTTGATGTGCGGACTGCGGGTTCCGGGATCGAACCCGGCGACGAAACCGCCGGTCTCGACGACCTCGGGGCGGCGGCGAAGGTTGGCCACGGCAAAGCTCTGGACATCGATGTCCACGGTGATTGACCTCACGAAGATGACGAAGTGGAGCGCGCTCCCGCCACGTCGGGCGGGCGGTGAGCCGCGCGGGGGCCGTCCCCGTCGGGGACACAGGCGGTGCGCGGGGCACCGCGGCGTGGGGCCGCGTGAAACGGTGTTGGCACTGCCTGTGCCGGCGCCGCCGGGTGGCGGACCGCTCAGTGCCGACGGCGGCCGCTGCGGGTCGCCGAAACCATGGCCTCAGTCCTTCGTCTGTTCGCGTGCGGTGAAGCGGTCGTACTCTTCCACGCGTCCGCGCGGGCGGCAACCGGTTATATCCCGCCGCCTTTCGTGCGGCCGGCCAGGACGCGTACGCGGGTCCGATGACGGAAGCTCCGGGTACGCGGCCTGGCCCGGCCGGCGGCTACCACTGGCCGCCCGGTGCGCCGACCCCCCGTCGCCGGCCGCCACCCTCGTGCTGCCGGTAGTTCGCGGCGAACGCCAGCGCGCCGAGGCCGAACAGGAAGATGATCGCCCCGGTGACGACGTTGTCCCAGATGGTCGCGGTGGTGGCCGGCTGGCCGCGGATCACCCACGGCGCGATGATCGTCCAGACGCCCAGCACCGGCAGCACCCAGCTCACGCCGTACGTGCGGCCGAACGCCGACGCGCAGCTCAGCGCGAGCGCCGCGACCGTCAGCCCGATGATCAGGTTGTTGATCGCCAGCCCGCCGAATCCGGCGAAGCCCACGACCCACGGCGAGATGGCGAGATAGAGCCCGGCGAGGAGCGTCACTCCGTCCATGATTTGCGCGGGAACGGTCGAGCCCGCGCGGTCGTACGTCTGGCGCAGCTCCGTCGCGTCCGGGCGTCGTGCCAGACCTGGTTGCACCATGATGCGTCACCTCTTTCCCCCGGCAGGGCCGCGGTCGCGGGTTTCCCCCGACCCGCCGGCCCTCAGTTGCATCATGCAACGCGGCAGGTGGCACGGGGTAGGTCGCGAGGCGCGCGGGAAACAGATGGACGCCATCTGTCAGCCAGATGGACCCGGCGCCGCCAGAGCCTGGGCCGCGTTCACGACGGAGACGTGGCTGTAGGCCTGGGGGAAGTTCCCGACCTGTCGCCCGCGGCCGGGGTCGTACTCCTCCGACAGCAGGCCGACGTCGTTGCGCAGGGACAGCAGGCGCTCGAACAGGCGCCGCGCCCGTTCGCGGCGGCCGAGCAGGGCGAGCGCGTGGGCGAGCCAGAAGGAGCAGGCGACGAAGACGCCCTCGCCGCCCGGCAGCCCGTCCACGTCGTCGGCCTCGGGCCGGTAACGCAGGACGAGGCCGTCCTCCGTCAGTTCGCGGCACACGGCGTCCACGGTGCCCGCGACGCGGGGGTCGTCCACCGGCAGGAAGCCGAGCCGGGGAATGAGCAGCAGGGCGGCGTCGAGGCCCTTCGACCCGTAGAACTGGGTGAAGGTGTTGCGGCCGGCGTCGTAGCCGCGCGCGCACACCTCCCGGTGGATCTCGGCGCGGAGGGCGCGCCAGCGGCCGGCCGGGCCGTCGAGGCCCTGCTTCTCGACGGAGCGGACCATCCGGTCCGCCGCCACCCAGGCGAAGACCTTCGAGTGGACGAAGTCGCGGCGCCGGCCGCGCACCTCCCAGAGCCCGTTGTCGGGCTCACGCCACGCCCCCTCCAGATAGTCCATGAGCGCGCACTGCAGCTCCCAGGCCTCCTCGTCCGGCCGCAGGCCCGCCTCCCTGGCCTGGTAGAGGCAGTCGATCACCTCGCCGTACACGTCGAGCTGGAACTGGCCGGAGGCGCCGTTGCCGATCCGCACCGGCCGCGACCCCTCGTATCCCGGCAGCCAGTCGAGGGTCCACTCGGGCATGTGCCTGCTGCCGTCGACCGTGTACATGATCTGCAGGTCGGCGGGGTCCCCCGCGACGGCCCGCAGCAGCCAGTCACGCCAGGCCGTCGCCTCGTTCGCGTACCCCGCGTCCATCAGCGCCCGGAGAGTGAACGAGGCGTCGCGCAGCCAGCTGTAGCGGTAGTCCCAGTTGCGCGAGCCCCCGATCCGCTCCGGCAGCGACGTCGTCGGCGCCGCGACGAGGCCGCCGGTGGGGGCGTACGTGAGGGCCTTGAGCGCGAGGAGGCTGCTGCCCACGGCCTCGCCGTACTCCCCCTGATAGCGGCAGCCGCCGAGCCACTGCCTCCAGAGCCTGTCGGTGGCGGCCAGTTCCGCCGCCGCCTCCAGCCGCCGCGGCCGGTCCCGCCACGACTGCTGCCAGGTGAGCACGAACGGCACCCGGTCTCCCTCTGTGACGGAGAAGGACGCCGTCGTCCCGCGGAGGCGGGAGTCGTGGGCGAGCTCGACGGGCGACTGGAGCCAGGCGGCGTTGGGACCGGCGATGACCGCCACCTCTCCCGCACGGTGCCGCACCCAGGGGATCACGGCCCCGTATTCGAAGCGCAGCAGCAGTTCCGTGCGCATCTCCACCCGGCCCCGCACGCCCTCCACCACGCGCACGAGGTCGGGCGCCTCGCCGCGCGGCGGCATGAAGTCGACGACCCGGACACACCCGCCGGGCGTGTCCCAGGTCGTCTCCAGGACCAGCGCGCCGTCGCGGTAGCGGCGCCCGGTGCACGTCCCGCCCCCGGCGGGGGCAAGCAGCCAGCGTCCCGCCGGGTGGCCGCCAAGGAGCGCCGCGAAGCAGGATCCGGAATCGAAGCGCGGCAGGCACAGCCAGTCGACCGAGCCGTCGCGTCCGACCAGGGCGGCCGTGTGCATGTCGCCGATGAGCGCGTAGTCCTCGATGCGCATCGTCCTGCCTCGTGATCCCGTGAGGACGTACCCGGCCTTGCCGGGCCGAATCCGGCAGGGGCGTCAGTCGCGGCCGAGGACGTACCGCTCGACGAACTCGTTGGCGAACACGCCCCGGGGGTCGAAGTGCCGCGCCAGCGCGGCGAAGTCGTCCAGGCGCTCGTAGCGGGACCGTACGACGGCGGGCGGAAGGGTGAAGAGCTTGCCCCAGTGGGGCCGCGCGCCGAACGGCGCGAGACGCTCCTCGATCGCGGTGAGCACGGGCGTCACGGCAGCGGGGTCCTTGATCCAGGTGAAGTGGAAGGCCACCGTGTCACGGCCCTGGCTCGGGCTCAGCCACAGGTCGTCCGCGGCGATCGTGCGGATCTCGGAGATCTGCAGCACCGGGGCGATGCGGTCGCGGATCTCGCCGAGGGCGCGGAACGCCTCGGCCGCGTGCCGCCGGGGCACCATGTACTCCGCCTGGAGCTCCTCCCCGCTGCTGGGGGTGAAGTCGGGCCGGAAGTGCGGCAGCCGCTCGAACCAGGGGCCGGGGACGCCCATCTGGGCCGTGCAGTGCACCGCGGACATGCCCGGCACGGGGTGCCTCGGGCCGTCGGCCGGCGTCGCCCCGAAGAAGCCGCCGCCCGGCTCTGCGCCGTGGAGGCCTCCGGCGGCCGTGGCCCCCTCCAGGCCGCCCGCGGCGGCGTCCCCCGCGAGCCCGCTCACCGCCGCCACCTCGGCGGGATCCGCGCCGGCCGCGCCGGCCCGCTCCTTCACCCAGACCTGGTTGATCCGAGAGGTACGCCAGTCGGTGAACAGGCTGACGCTGTACGCGCCGGACATGACGGCGTCGAACTGCTCGTCCAGCACCTCGGACGGCAGGCCCTCGTACACGCGCTGGCGGACGTCGAACGACGGCACGACGTCCAGCGTCATGGCGACGACGGCGCCGAGGGCGCCCAGCGCGACGACGGCCCCGGGGAAGCGGTCGCCGTCCGGGTCGCGGTCCAGCGTGACGAGGCCGCCGTCCGCGGTCACCATCTCGATCGCGCGCACGGACGTGGCGAGACCGCCGTTGGCGTCGCCCGAGCCGTGGGTGCCGGTCGCGCAGGAGCCCGCGACCGAGATGTGCGGCAGGGACGCGAGGTTGGGCAGGGCGTAGCCCTTGTCGTGCAGGCGGCGGCCCAGCTCGCCGTAGCGGACGCTCGCGGCGACCCGGACCGTCGAGGACGCGCTGTCGATCTCGATCTCCGGGGGCAGCGCGTCCAGCGAGACCAGCAGGCCCGGGGAGTCGGCGATGTGGTTGAAGGAGTGGCCGCTGCCCAGCACGCGGATCTTCTCGCCGCGCGCCACCAGGCCGCGCACCTCCTCCACGGAGGAGGGCCGCTCGACCGCCTCGGCCCGGAAGGTGATGTTGCCCGCCCAGTTTGTCACTGTATGAGTCACAAAAGAGTTCTACCGGACCATGGCGCGCGCGGTCGCCTCTCCCCACGGCGTCACGAGGCGGGGCGTACGGGTCAGGCGCCCTGGCCGGGCAGGGCGGCGAGGTACCAGTCGACGAGCTTGAGCCGCTCGTCGGCCATCCTGGCCTCCACCTCCGCCTGGGTCTTCGGCGCGCCCAGCAGCACGTCGTCGCCCGGCCGCCAGTTCGCCGGGCAGGAGACGCCGTCGCGGTCGGCGGTCCGCAGCGCGTCCACGAGCCTGAGGATCTCGGGGACCATCCGTCCCGCGTTCATCGGGTAGTAGAGGATCGCGCGCACCACCGACTCCGGGTCGATCACGAACACCGCGCGGACCGCCGCCGTCGCCGACGCGTTCGGGTGCAGCATCCCGTACGCGCGGGACACCCGCGTGTCGAGGTCGGCGATGATCGGGAACGGGATCTTCACACCGAGCTTGTCCTCGATCGCCCGGATCCAGGCGAGATGGCTGTGCACGGAGTCGACCGAGTTGCCGAGCAGGGCGACGCCGCGGGCGGCGAACTCCCCCGCGAGCTCGGCGAACGCGACGAACTCCGTGGTGCACACCGGGGTGAAGTCGGCCGGATGGCTGAACAGCACGAGCCAGCGCCCGGCGTAGTCGGCGAGCCGGACCGGCCCGTGCGTGCTCTCGGCCTCGAAGTCCGGCGCCCGGTCGCCGATGAGCGGCAGGCGGGTGGCGGGTTCCGTCCCGGGGGTCACCGCAGGGGTCGCGGCCGGGGTCGCCGCAGGGGTCACGGCAGAGGTCATGGTCGCTTCCTTTCCGCGCGCCGCGGCGTGCCATCGCGTCATGCACCGCGTCACCCACCGCGTCATGCACCGCGTCGTCCATCGGGGCCCGTACCCACGAGGACCGGTCGCGACCACGGCCCGGATCGCCCCGATTCGGTAATGCCGCTCCGCCGGGCGGCGGGGAATGAAGGAGGGACGGGAAGGGGGACGTCATGCCGGTCACCGAGGTCAGCCATCCGTTGTTCGCCCGCTTCTACACGTGGTTCAGCGGGGTGCTCGACCGCCACGGCATGGCCGCGCAGCGCGAGGCGCTGGTGGACGGGCTGTCGGGCCGGGTGATCGAGGTCGGCGCGGGCAACGGGCTCAACTTCTCCTGCTATCCGCCGTCCGTCGCGGGTGTGCTGGCCGTCGAGCCCGAACCGCGGCTGCGCGCGGCCGCGCTCGACGCCGCCCGCCGGTCACCGGTGCGGATCGAGGTCGTCGGCGGCCTGGCCGACCGGCTGCCCGCCGCGAGCGGCGAGTTCGACGCGGCGGTCGTGTCGTTCGTGCTGTGCTCGCTGCCCGATCCGGTGGCCGGGCTGCGGGAGATCCGCCGCGTGCTGGCCCCGGAGGGGCGGCTTCGCTTCCTCGAACACGTCCGCGCCGCCCCCGGCGGCTGGGCCAGGGCGCAGGACCTGCTGGACGCGACCGTGTGGCCGTGCCTGACCGGCGGCTGCCACACCGGCCGCGACAGCGTGGCGGCCGTCGAGGCGGCCGGCTTCACCGTCGGGCCGCTGGAGCGCTTCGTCTTCCCCGGAGGCGTCCGCAGCCCCATCTCCTTCTGCGTACGGGGCGAGGCCCGGCGGTGATCTCGCTCAGCGGGAGTCCGGGCGGCTCGCGAGGGCGTCGTACCGGCGGAAGGCGGGCACGGCGAAGCCGGCCACCAGGACGAGCACGGCGCACACCAGGCCGCCGCCCGCCCAGGAGGGCACGAGCCCGAAGGCGTCCGCGGTGGCGCCCGCCCGCAGGTCGCCCAGGCGGGGCCCGCCCGCGACGACGACCATGAACACCCCCTGCAGGCGCCCGCGCATCTCGTCGGGCGCGTAGGTCTGCAGGATCGTCTGCCGCCACACGGCGGAGGCGAGGTCGGTCGCGCCGCCGATCGCCAGCAGCGCCACGACCAGCCACAGGGGCTGCGCCAGCGCCGCCGCGGCCACGGTGACGCCCCACGTGGCGATCACGAGCGTGAGCGCCACCCCCTGCCGGCGCACCCGGCCGACCCAGCCGGAGAACACCCCGGCGACGACCGCGCCGATGGCGATGCTCGCCGACAGCCAGCCGAAGGCCACCGGAGACCCGCCGAACCGCTCCGCCGTCAACTCCGGAAACAGCGCCCTCGGCATCGCGAACGCCATGGCGATGATGTCCACCACGAACGACATGAGCACGACGGGCCTGCTCACCACGTACGCGAGCCCGTCGACGACCGACCTCAGGCCCGGCCGGGAGATCTCGCCGACGGGCGCCAGCGCCGGCAGCCGTACGGCCGCGTAGAAGCCGGCGCCGAAAAGGACGGCGTCGATGAGGTACGCCGTGGCGTAGCCGCCCTTGGCGAGCACGACGCCGGCCAGCAGCGGCCCGACCACCGTGCCGATGCTGCTGACGAGGAAGTTCAGCGTGTTGGCCGCGGGGACCCGCTCGGTGGGCACGATGCGGGGGATGATCGCCCCGCGCGTCGCCGAGGTCACGGCGAAGCCGATCGACTGCAGGGCGATGACGGCGAGGATGAGGTGGACGCTGCCGATCCCCGACCAGGCGTGCACCAGCAGGGCGGCGGTGGACAGCCAGGCCACCACCGAACCGGCCAGCAGGAGCCGGCGGCGGTCCACCGCGTCGGCGACCGCGCCGCCCCACAGGCCGAAGACGACCAGCGGGACGAGGCTGACGGGCCCGAGCAGGCCCACCCACAGGGACGAGCCGGTGAGGCTGTACACCTGCCCGCTCACCGCCACGGAGGTGAGCTGGAAGCCGATGAACGAGACGCCCTGCCCCACCAGCAGCCGCCGGTACGCGGGAATGCTCAGCGGGCGGGTGTCGAGGGTGACGCGCCTCAGGACTGCCTGTACCCCCGCCACCCGCTACCTCACCGATCTGGGCATATCGAACATTTCGCGTACTTTACTCCGGCCATGGGCGCGACCCGCGGGAGGCGGGGGCCGCTCCTACCCGGGCGCGGGCGGCCGGGGACGCGAGGCTGAAACTTTCGGCGAGAACGCCGATATACGGCCGCATCCAGCCCGGTGAGCGCGGAGTCGTGGGCACGGGCGCCCGTAAGGTTCCGCGCCGACCCGTTCGCGACCGTGCGGTCCGGCCGTGGCCGAAATTTCCATCGGCCATCCGAAACTTCAGGCGGCGAGCGGCGCGGTGCTGCCCCGCACGACGAGGCTGGTGGTGAGTTCCAGGCGGCTCTGCGGCGGGGTCTCCCCGCGCGCGAGGGCGACGACCATGGTCGTGGCGGCGGCGGCCATCTCGGTGAGCGGCTGGCGCACCGTGGTCAGCGCGGGGATGAGCCACTGCGCCATCGGCACGTCGTCGAAGCCCACCACGCTCAGGTCGCCCGGGATGCGCACCCCCAGCTCGTGGGCCGCCTGGTACACGCCCATGGCCTGGGCGTCGTTGAAGGCGAACACGGCGGTCGGGGGCCGGGGCATGGCGAGCAGGGAACGGGCGTGCGCGAGGCCGTCCTCCACGCTGAAGTCGCCCTGCCGGACGAGCGCCGGGTCCGTCGGCACGCCCGCGGCGTCCATCGCCGCGCGGAACCCGTCGAGCCGCGCGCGGCTGGACAGGGCGTGGGCGGGGCCGGTGATGAGGGCGATGCGCCGGTGCCCCAGCTCCAGCAGGTGCCGCGCGGCCGACAGCCCGCCGCTCCAGTTGCCGGCCCCCACCGAGGGCAGCTCGTGCCCGGGGTCGCCGGTGGGATCGACCAGCACCAGGGGGATGTCGCGCGTCCTGAGCTGCTCGCGCTGGGCCCCGGTGAGGCCGGAGAAGACCACGATCACGCCGCAGGGGCGGCGGCCGATGACGCCCTCGATCCAGCCCCTGGCGGGAGGCTGGTGCTCCTGCAGCTCGGAGACCACCACCGCCAGGTCGTGCTCGCGCGCGACCTGCTCGACCCCCTTGATGACCTCCATCGCGTACGCGCCCTCCAGCTCGTGGAAGACGAGTTCGACCAGGGGCGCCGCCGTGGGGCGCTTCTTCTGCCGGCGGTATCCGTGCGCGCGGATCAGGTCCTCGACCAGGGCGCGGGTCTCGGGGGCGACCTCGGACCTGCCGTTGACGACCTTGGAGACGGTCGCGGGGGACACCCCCGCCAGCTCGGCGATCTGGGCGATGGTCAGCGGCCGGGAGGGGGTGCGTTCCGGAGGTGTCGGCTCCCTGGTCGTCGTCATGGCCGCAGTTTAGCGCTACATTTTCGGTCACTCACCCGAATGTTTCGGATATCTCACGTCCGATTCCTTGACGGGCTCGAGCGCATCGACCTAGAGTCCACATAAACTATCGGTCCTAATCTGGAAACTTTCGGTCTCCCGGCCCCACGCGGTGGACCGACGAGCAAGGGATGTCATGACATTCGTAGACGCGCCGGGCATCGCGCCCTGGCGGGACGCCGAGCGGCCTCTCGACGAGCGCGTGGAGGCGCTGCTGGCCGAGATGACGCTGGAGGAGAAGGTCGCCCAGCTCGGTTCGGTCTGGGTCGACATCTCGACCGCCGGATCCGAGGCGGCGTCGGGCAACGTCGCCCCGTTGCAGGACCTGTTCATGAAGGACGGCGCCGACCTCGACGACCGGATCCGCGGCGGAGTCGGTCACCTGACCCGCGTGTACGGCACGGCGCCGGTGAGCCCGGCCGAGGGCGCGGCCGGGCTGCGCTCGCTGCAGGAGCAGGTGGTGGCGGCCAACCGGTTCGGCATCCCCGCGATCGCGCACGAGGAGTGCCTGACCGGGTTCGCAACGTACGGCGCGACCGCCTATCCCACGCCGCTGGCCTGGGCCGCGACCTTCGACCCCGCCCTCGTGGAGCGGATGGCCCGGGCCATCGGGGACGACCTGCGGGCCGTCGGCGTCCACCAGGGCCTGTCCCCCGTCCTCGACGTGGTGCGCGACTACCGGTGGGGCCGGGTCGAGGAGACGCTCGGCGAGGACCCCTACGTCGTCGGCCAGATCGGCGCGGCGTACGTGCGCGGCCTCGAGAAGGCCGGGATCATCGCGACGCTCAAGCACTTCGCCGGCTACGCCGCCTCCCGGGCGGGCCGCAACCACGCGCCGGTCAGCATCGGCCCCCGGGAGATGGCCGACGTCATCCTCCCGCCGTTCGAGACGGCGATCCGCGAGGGCGGCGCCCGGTCGGTCATGAACTCCTACACCGACGTCGACGGCGTCCCCGTCGCCGCCAACGCCGACCTGCTGCGGCGCGTGCTGCGCGACCAGTGGGGCTTCGACGGCACCGTCGTGGCCGACTACTGGGCGGTGCCGTTCCTCGCCATGAACCACCACGTCGCCGAGGACGAGGCGCACGCCGGCGCCATCGCGCTGCGCGCGGGCATCGACGTGGAGCTGCCGGAGACGGTCGGCTACGGCGAGCGCCTGGTCGAGCAGGTGCGGGCGGGCCACGTGGCGGAGTCGCTGGTCGACGAGGCGGTCCGCCGGGTGCTGGTGCAGAAGATCGAGCTGGGCCTGCTGGACGGCGGGCCGCTCGTGCCCGAGGGCGCCGGCGACGTCGACCTGGACGGCCCCCGCAACCGCGACCTGGCCCGCACGGTCGCCGAGCGGTCCGTCGTGCTGCTCAGCAATGCCGCCGGCGTGCTGCCGCTGGCCGCCGGGACGCCCGCCCGGATCGCGGTCGTCGGCCCGTGCGCCGACGACCCGCAGACCCTGCTCGGCTGCTACGCCTTCCCCAACCACGTGCTCGACCGCTTCCCCGACCACGGCATGGGCCTGCCCATCGCCCCCGTCCTCGACGGCCTGCGGGCCGAGTTCCCCTCCGCCGACCTGCGGTTCGCGCGGGGCACGGACGTGTCGGGCGACGACACCTCGGGCATCGCCGAGGCCGCCGCGCTGGCCGCGGACTCCGACCTCGTGCTGCTGTTCGTCGGCGACCGGGCCGGGCTGTTCGGCAACGGCACCTCCGGCGAGGGCTGCGACGCCGCCCACCTCGCCCTGCCCGGGGTTCAGCCGGAGCTGGTCGAGGCGGTCCTGGCCGCCGGCACGCCGACCGTGCTGGTCGTGGTGTCCGGCCGGCCGTACGCGGTGGGCACCTACGCCGGCCGGGCCGCCGCCGCGCTCCAGGCGTTCCTGCCGGGCGTGGAGGGAGGCGCGGCGATCGCGGGGGTGCTCAGCGGCCGGGTCGAGCCCTCGGGCCGCCTGCCCGTCCAGATCCCCGGCTCCCCGTTCGTCAACCCCTCCACGTATCTGCAGCCGCCCCTGGGACTGCGCACGGACGGCATCTCCGTGTCCGACCCGACCCCGGCCTTCCCCTTCGGCCACGGCCTGTCGTACACGACGGTCCGGTACGACGCGCTGACGACGTCCGTGGAGCGGTGCCCCACGGACGGCATGCTCGAGGCGCGGGTGACCGTCACCAACACCGGTTCCCGGGCGGCGGAGGAGGTCGTGCAGCTGTACGCCTCCGACCCGGTGGCGCTGGTGGCCCGTCCCGTCGCGCAGCTCGTGGGCTTCGCCCGGGTGCCGCTCGCGCCCGGCGAGACCCGCGAGGTGGTCTTCGACGTGCCGGCCGACGCCTTCTCCTACACCGGCCCCGACCTGCGCCGGATCGTCGAACCCGGAGTGATCGCGCTCACCGCCGGCCCGTCCGCCGCCGACCGCCCGCTGCGCGCCGAGATCCTGCTGACCGGCGACACCGCCGTGCTCGGCCGGGCCCGGCGGCTCACCACGCACGCGCGGACGCCCGAACCGGCCTCCTGACCGTGACGGGCGGCAGGCGGGCGGCCACGCCGTCCGCCTGCCAGTCCGCCCGCGGCTTCCCCTGCCCGGAGCGCGCCGCTGCTCCTTCTGTGTAAGACGATATGAAGCACCCCCGTGGAAGGAGCCTCCCCGTTGGCCCGGACCGACCTCGACGCGCTCGCACTGGACGCGCTCACGCTTGAGCAGAAGGCCGCACTGCTGTCGGGCCGGGACTTCTGGACCACCAAGCCGCTGGATCAGGCGGGGATCCCCTCCATCGCCCTGTGCGACGGGCCGCACGGCGTCCGCCGGGAGGCCGGCGGCTCCGACCATCTCGGCATCAACGACAGCCTGCCCGCCACCTGCTTCCCGCCCGCCGTCGCGGTCGGGTCGAGCTGGGATCCCGAGGTGGCCGCCCGGATCGGCGCGGCGGTCGGCCGGGAGGGCCGGGCCCTCGGCGTGGCCGTCGTACTGGGCCCCGGCGTGAACATCAAGCGCTCGCCGCTGTGCGGGCGCAACTTCGAGTACTACTCCGAGGACCCCCTGCTGTCGGGCGTCCTGGGGGCGGCGCACGTCGCCGCGCTGCAGGCCGAGGGGCCGGGCGCGTCGGTCAAGCACTTCGCCGCCAACAACCAGGAGACCGAGCGCATGCGGGTCAGCGCCGACGTGGACGAGCGCACCCTGCGTGAGATCTACTTCCCCGCGTTCGAGCGGGTGGTCACCGAGGCCAGGCCCGCCACCGTCATGTGCTCCTACAACCGCGTCAACGGGGTCTACGCCTCGCAGAACCGGTGGCTGCTCACCGATGTCCTGCGCCGCGAGTGGGGCTTCACCGGCGTCGTCGTCTCCGACTGGGGCGCCGTGCAGGACCGGGTCGCCGCGCTGGCCGCCGGCCTCGATCTGGAGATGCCGGGCACCGGCGGCGCGGGCGACCGGCGCGTCGTTGAGGCCGTCCGCGCGGGCGAGCTCGACGAGGCCGTCGTGGACGCGAGCGTGCGCCGCGTCGCCGCTCTCACCGCACGCCACAGCGGCGTGTCCGGCGCGTTCGACGCCGACGCCCACCACGCGCTCGCGCGTGAGCTCGCCGCCGAGTGCGCCGTGCTGCTCAAGAACGACAACGACGTGCTCCCCCTCCCGGCGGGCGCCCGCGTCGCCGTGATCGGCGAGTTCGCGGTCAGGCCCCGGTTCCAGGGCGGCGGCAGCTCCCACATCAACGCGACGCGGGTCGACGCGGCGCTCGACGCGATCCGCGCCCACGCCCCGGACGCCGCCTACGCCCAGGGGTTCTCGCTGGACGGAACGGGCGACGGCCGGGAGCTCCGCGAGGCGGCTGCCGAGGCCGCGGCGGCCGCCGACGTCGCCGTCGTCTTCGCCGGTCTGAGCGAGCGGGAGGAGTCCGAGGGGTTCGACCGGGAGACCATCGACCTGCCCGCCGTCCAGGTCGAGCTGATCCGCGCCGTCGCCGCCGCGGCCCGCCGTACGGTGGTCGTCCTGTCCAACGGCGGCGTCGTCTCGCTGGAGGGCTGGCACGACGACGTGGACGCCGTCCTCGAAGGCTGGCTGCTCGGCCAGGCGGGCGGCTCCGCCGTCGCCGACCTCCTCTTCGGTGTCGTGAACCCCTCCGGGCGCCTCGCCGAGAGCATCCCGTTCCGGCTGCAGGACACGCCGAGCTACCTCAACTTCCCCGGCGAGGCCGGGCACGTGCGCTACGGCGAGGGCGTCATGGTGGGCTACCGCTACCACGAGACGGCCGAGCGGCCCGTGCGCTACCCGTTCGGCCACGGGCTCGGCTATACGACGTTCGCGACCAGCGGCCTCAGGGTCGTCCGTACGGGCGACGACACGGCGACCGTCACCGTGACGGTGACCAACACCGGCAGGCGGGCGGGCAAGCACGTCGTGCAGGTCTACGTCGCGACCACCGCGGGTCCCGTACGACGGCCCGCCCGGGAGCTGCGGGCCTTCACGAAGGTCGCGCTCGCCCCCGGCGAGTCGCGCACGGTCACCCTTCCCCTCGGCCGGCGGGCGTTCGCCTACTACGACGTCACGCTCGGCCGGTGGGTGGTGGCGCCGGGCGACTACACGATCCAGATCGGCGAGAACGCCTCGGCCGTCGTGGCCGAGACGACGATCGGCCTCGACGGCGACGCCGCCGTCCCCGTGGTGTCGCTCGACTCGACGCTCGGCGAGTGGCTCTCCCATCCGCACGCCGGGCCGGCTCTCCTCAGGGTCCTCACCTCCGGGAGGAGCGAGCGGCCCGCGGAGCACGACGCCGACGGGCTGCGGATGGCCTCGTCGATGCCGATGGGACGGTTCCTGACCTTCGCCGGCATCGACCTCCCCGGCGAGACCCTGCGGGAGCTGGTGCGCCTGGGCGGCCCCGCGGCCTGACCCACCCCGCGGTCCCGGCGGTCAGCCGAGGCGCTGGGCGCGGCCGAGCAGCCGCTGGGCGACCACGACCAGGGCGAGGAACAGGCCGCTGACGACCTGCTGGAAGGCCGACGTGAGGTTGCCCACTTGGTTGATCAGGCTCTGGATCACCCCGAGCAGCAGCACCCCGGCGATGGTGCCGGTGATGCCCCCCGCTCCCCCGGTCAGCAGCGTGCCGCCGATCACCACCGCGGCGATCACGTCGAGTTCCAGGCCGATGCCGAGGATCGTGACGCCGGAGGAGAGCCGGGCCGCGTTCAGCACCCCGGCGAGGCCCGCGAGCAGGCCCGACATCAGGTAGACGTAGACCTTCGTCCGTGCGACCGGCACGCCCATCAGCGCGGCCCCCTGCTCGTTGCCGCCGACCGCGTAGACGTTCTGCCCGAAGGCCGTCCGCTGGAGCAGGACCATGGCGGCCACCGCCAGGAGCGCGGTGATGTAGACCGGCCAGGTCAGGCCGAGCAGGCCGCCCTGGCCGAGCCGCGCGAACGCGGAGTCCTCCACGAGGTAGGTGGTGGCGCCCTCGCCGGAGATCGCCAGCATCAGCCCGCGCACGCCCAGCAGCCCGGCCAGGGTGACGATGAACGGCGCCATCCCCGTCCTGGCGATGAGCAGCCCCTGGAGGAGCCCCACCAGCCCGCACGCGGCGAGCGGCAGCGCCAGCGCGACGAACAGCCCGTACTGCGAGCCGTACGCCGCGAGGACCCCGCCGAACACGAACAGCGACCCCACCGACAGGTCGATGCCGCCGCTGATGATCACGAAGGTCATGCCGATGGCGATGACCGCGGTGAACGACGAGGAGACGAGGACGCTGGCGGCGTTGCCCGCGGTGGCGAAGGAGTCGAAGGCGAGGCTGCCGATGATCACCAGCGCCGCCAGCACCATCGGCGCGCCGTGCTGCTGGAGGACGCGGCTCACCTGCTCACGTCCGGGCGATCGGGTCATCGGGTTCCTCGCTCCCTGGTGGCGTACACGGCGGCCAGGATGATGACCGCCTGCACGATCTGCGTCCACGACTGCGGCAGGTTGTGCTTGATGAGGGTGGCCGACAGCAACTGCATGAGCAGGGCGCCCATGACCGTGCTGAGCACCCGGATCCGCCCGCCGCTGAGCGGCGTGCCGCCCACCACGACCGCCGTGATGGCCGACAGCTCGATGAACAGGCCGAGCGAGGTCGGATCGCTCGCCTGCAGCCGCGCGGTCGCGAGCACCCCGGCGAGTGCGGCCAGCACCCCCGAGATCACGTAGACCAGCAGCAGCACCCGGCGGACGGGCAGCCCGGACAGCTCGCTGGCCGCGCGGTTGCCGCCGATCGCCACCACCTGCCTGCCGAACGTCGTCCTGCGGACCACGAACGCCATCAGCAGCGTCAGCACGGCCGCGATGACCACGATCACCGGGACGCCGGACAGCGAGCTGCTGCCGAGCGCGATCAGGTCGGGGTTGCGGAACTCGACGAGCTGCGGGACGAGCACGTTGGCCAGGCCCCGGACGCCGACCAGCAGCGCGAGCGTGGCCACGATCGGCTGCACGCCCACGTAGGCGACCAGCGCGCCGCCCGCGGTGCCGGCCACCGCCCCGCCGGCGAGGGCGACCAGCAGCGCCGGCCACGCGCCGTACCCGAGGTAGAGCGCGACGAGCGCGGCGGCCAGCGCCATGACCGAGCCGACCGACAGGTCGATGCCCTGCGTGCCGATCACCAGCGCCATGCCGAGCGACACGATCACGATCGGGGCGACCTGCACGAGCTGGGTGCGGAAGTTCGCCACGTCGAGGAAGTGGGGGGTGAACAGCACGTTGAACAGCAGCAGGACGCCGACCGCGGCGTAGACGCCGTACTCCTGGGCCCAGGCGAGCACCCGCCGCCCGGGTGGTGCGACCGCTTCAGCCATCGGACCCCGCTCCTCGTTCGGCGATGGACGCCATGATCTTGTCCTCCGTGACGTCGTCGCCGGACAGCTCGCCGACGACGGCGCCCTCGCGCAGCACCAGGATCCGGTCGGCGCCCTCCACCAGCTCCTCCAGATCCGACGAGATCAGTAACACGCCCAGGCCCTCCTCGGCCAGCTCGTCCACGAGGGCCTGCACCTCGGCCTTGGCGCCCACGTCGATGCCGCGGGTGGGCTCGTCCAGCAGCAGGACCTTCGGCCGGACGGCGAGCCACCGCGCGAGCAGCACCTTCTGCTGGTTGCCGCCGGACAGCTCCTGCACCGGCTGGTGGGGCGAGGCCGCCTTGATCCTGAGCCGGCGCATGAAGACCTCGACGACCTTGTCGATCTTCGCGTCGGAGACGACTCCGGCCCGCGACAGCGACGGCAGGGCGGCGAGCGCGATGTTCTCCCGGACCGACAGCGCCGGGATGATGCCCTCGGCCTTGCGGTCCTCGGGCAGCAGGCTGACCCCGGCCCTGATCGCCGCCGTGGTCGAGCCGGTGCGCAGGGGCAGGCCGGCGACGAGCACCCGGCCCGCGTCCAGCGGGAGCGCGCCCACGATGCCCTTGGCGGTCTCGCTGCGCCCCGCTCCGAGCAGCCCGCCCAGGCCGACGACCTCGCCGGGCCACACCGAGACGTCCACCCCGCGCAGCGCCTGCCGCCGGGTCAGGCCCACGGCCTGTACGGCGGGCGGGGCGCCGTTTCCGTCACCGGCCCGGTGGCGGTCCCGGGAGAACCTGGTCAGGCCGCCGGTCCTGACCTCGTCGAGGTCGCGGCCCAGCATGAGGGCGATGAGCCTCAGCCGTTCGAGCCCGGCGAGCGGGCCCGTGTGCGCGACCCGCCCGTCGCGCAGCACGGTGACCCGGTCGCACACCGCGTACAGCTCGTCCAGGCGGTGGCTGACGTAGACGACCGCGATGCCGTCGTCCCTGAGTCTCCTGATCACCGAGAACAGCGTCTCGACCTCGCGCGGCTCCAGCGACGAGGTGGGCTCGTCCATGATGACCACGCGGGCGTCGATCGCCACGGCCCTGGCCAGGGCGACCATCTGCTGGGCGCCCATCCCGAGCGTGCGCAGCGGGCGGCGCACGTCGGTGACGACGCCGTAGCCCGCGAGGATCCGCTCCGCCTCGCCGTACATCGCGGCGGTGTCGATGACGCCCAGGCGGCCGCGCGGCTCGCGGCCGAGCATCAGGTTGCGGGCCACGCTCATCATGGGGACGAGGTTGACCTCCTGGTAGATGGTCGAGATCCCGGCGCGCTGCGCGTCGAGCGGCGTCCCGAAGGCCACGGGCGAACCGTCGTAGATCAGCTCACCGGCGTCGGGGCGGTGGACGCCGGTGAAGACCTTGATCAACGTGGACTTGCCCGCGCCGTTCTCGCCCACGAGGGCGTGCACCTCGCCGGGGAAGAGGGCGAGGGACACACCGTCGAGGGCCCTCACGCCGGGAAAGCGCTTGCTGATCTGCCTGGCTTCGAGCACCGGTGCGGCCGACTGGCTCAATGACTTCCCTTCCTCGCGCGGATCTCCGCGCGGCGTGCGCGCGGGCTCCCGGTGTCCGCGTACGGAACCGGGTGCCCGCGCGGGCCTTCGCGGGTCAGTAGGCCTCGCCGAGGGACGCCTCGGCGTTGGAACCGTCGTACTCGCGGTCGGAGATGATGACCTTGTCCGGGATCGGCTGCCCGTCCAGGAACTTCCGCGCGGTCTCGAAGGCGAGCGGCCCGAACCGGGGGTTCGACTCGACGACCGCGTGCAGCCAGCCGTCGGCGATGGCCTGGACGGCGCTGCGGGTGCCGTCAACCGAGACGATCTTTACGGCGCCCGGGTCCTTGCCCGCGCCCTTCAGCGCGGTCACCGCGCCCAGCGCCATCTCGTCGTTCTCGGCGTAGATGCCGTTGATGTCGGGATTGGACTGGATGAGCTGCTCGGTGACCTGCTGGCCCTTCTCCCTGGCGAACTCACCGGTCTGCTCGAAGGAGATCTGGATGCCGGGCGCCTTCTCCTTGATCCGGTCCTTGAAGCCGTCGGTGCGCTCGGTGGTGACGTTGTTGCCCGGCGCGCCGAGCAGGATCGCCACCTTGCCGGTGCCGCCGAGCGCGGTGATCATCTGGTCCGCGGCCCGCTTGCCCTGCTCGTAGAAGTCCGAGCCGATGAACGTCAGGTAGTCGCCGCACGGCTTGGCGTTGATCTTGCGGTCGACCGTGATGATGGGGATCTTCTTCGCCGCGGCCTGCTGGAGCACCGGCTCCCAGCCGTCGGAGTTCAGCGGCGCGATGACGAGCAGCTTCACCCCCTGGGCGATGAGCTGCTGCACGTCGGTGATCTGCTTGGAGAACTGCGACTGCGCGTTGGTGACCTTGAGATCGGCGATCCCGAGCTTGGCCGCCTCGTCCTTGATGGACTTGGTCTCCGCGATGCGGAAGGGGTTGGCCTCCTTCTCCGACTGGGAGAAGCCGACCGTGGCGGTCTTCAGGTCGAACTTCGCGCCGCCGAACTGCTCCAGCGTGCAGGTCGGGCCGGCCGAGCCCGCCGGGGTCTGCACCACCTGCCGCTGCGCGGTCGCCGCGGCTCCGGCCCCCGACGCGGCCGGGGTCTCCGACTTGGCGCAGCCGGCCGCGCCGAGCAGCACGGCGAGGGTGAGCACGGCCGTGCGGGGAGATGACTTCATGCTGATCCTTCCGAAGGGGGGTGACACGGCGGGCCGGGAGGACACGCCGTGCGCGGTTCTCGGGGGCCGGCGGCCCGGACCGTCGTCCGGGCCGCCGTGGTGCCGAGAGATCAGGCGCAGGCCGGGAGGATCTCCGCGGTGAGGGCCTTGTTGGCGTCGTGGACGCGCTTGACGTCGGGCTTGGTCACGGCCCTGTCGTAGGTCATCAGGCCGTTGATCTCGGTCTCCACGTCGGTCGTCTGGGTGTAGACGGCACCGCTCAGGCCGTTGCAGGCGTGCAGCCTGCGCAGGGCGTCGTCCATCTCCAGGAAGCGCTTGGTCAGCGCCTCGCCGTCGGCCTCGACCGCGTAGCCCCAGCCGCCGCCGGTCCAGGTGTGGCCGACCACCGGCAGGGCGAGCCCGCCGTACTCGCCGAGCACCGACGCACGGAAGAAGCCGGGCCGGCCGGGGCTGCCGGGGCCGGGATAGATGTGGTAGTCCATCACGTCGCCGTTGCCGCCGTCCTGGGCGCCGCAGCAGTTGATGCCGCTCTGGTTGTCCACGAGACGGGAGGGGTCGAGGCTCTTGACGTAGTCGGCGATCCTGGAGACGTCGTACTGGCCCCAGCTCTCGTTGAACGGCACCCACATCACGATCGACGGACTGCTGCGGTGCTGGTCCACCATCTCCCGCAGCTCGCTCTCGAACTGCTCCTTGTCGGCCGCGCCCGGCGAACCGTTCGTCGACGGCATGTCCTGCCAGACGAGCAGGCCGAGCCTGTCGGCGTACGCGTACCAGCGGTCGGACTCGACCTTCATGTGCTTGCGCACCATGTTGAAGCCGAGCGCCTTCGTCTGCTCCAGGTCGTAGCGCAGGGCCTCGTCGGTCGGCGCGGTGTAGATGCCGTCCGGCCAGTAGCCCTGGTCGAGCGGGCCGAACTGGAAGACCGGCGTGCCGTTGAGCATGACCCTGGTCGTGCCGTTCACCCTGCCGGTCGAGATGGAGCGCATCCCGAAGTAGCTCTCCACCTTGTCGCCGCCCTTCAGCTCGACCGTGAGGTCGTACAGGTACGGGTCGTCGGGCGTCCAGAGGTGCGGGTCCGGGATCGGCACGGCCAGCTCCTTGCCGGCCGGGCCGGTGACCCTGCCGACGACGCGCTTGCCGGCGCGGGCGGTGACGACGGCGGTGGCGTCCCCGCCGGCCCGGACCGTCACCCGCAGGGACTGGCCGAGCACCTCGGGGATCGTGTCCACGGCCTCGATGTACGTCCGGTCGACCGGCTCCATCCAGACGGTCTGCCAGATGCCGGAGGCCGGGGTGTACCAGATGCCGCCCGGGGTCAGGGTCTGCTTGCCCTTGGGCTGGCCGCCGGCGCCGGTCGGGTCGCTCACGCCCACGACCAGCTCCTGCCGGCCCTTGCGGGTGAGCGCGTCGGTCACGTCCACGGTGAACCTGTCGTAGCCGCCCTTGTGCGCGCCCACCTGCTTGCCGTTGACGTAGACGACCGCCTCGTAGTCCACGGCGTCGAGGTGGAGCAGGACGCGGTCCTTCTTCCAGGAGGACGGCACCTCGAAGGTGCGGCGGTACCACATGCGGTCCTCGTGGCGGCCGATGCCGGACAGGCTCGACTCCACCGGGTACGGCACGACGATCCTCTCGGCGAGGTCGCGGCCGAAGGGCGGTGCCTCGCCTTCCTTCGCGGCGGCGAACTGCCAGGTGCCGTTGAGGTTCTGCCAGCGGTCGCGGACGAGCTGCGGGCGGGGATACTCGGGCAGCGGGTTGTCCGCGTTCACCTTGTCCGCCCAGCGGGTCTTCAGCACGTACGTGGAGGCGTTGGTCACCGGCACCCAGGAGAACGCCTCGATCGCGGTGCCGTCCGCCTTCGCCAGGCCGCCGTCACCGTCGTAGGAGGCCCGCACGTCGGCGGCCAGGCGCGGGATGGGAGCGCCGAGCTTCAGCGTGACCTTCGTGGTCCCGTCGAGGGCGGCCGACTCCACCGGCCACTTCGTCGCGGCGACCGTCAGGCCGAAGTGCCCGGCGGCGCCGGCGGGGAGCGGCGCGAGCGCGGTGCCGCCGAAGTCGAGGGTGGCGGTGCCGCCCGCCGCGTCGACGGTGACGCTCGCCGGCCCGGGCGGGTCGAAGCCCTCGGGAAGGTAGAACGCCTCCGCCGGCACGGCCTGCTTGGCCTGGCTGGGGCTCTGCCAGCGCAGGTGGAGGTTGGCACCGCCGAAGTGCTCGAAATACTCGACCTTGAAGTTGTACTTCCGGCCGGCCTGCAGGGTTATCGGGGTGCCGGTCTGCTCCTTGTCCCAGTCGTCCACCCAGTGGTCGATGACGAGCGTGTCGTCCACCCAGAGCCGGAAGCCGTTGTCCCCGATGATCGAGAAGGTGTACGGCTCGGAGTACGCGGGCTGGATGCGGCCCGTCCACCGCACGGTGACGTCGTCCTCCCGCCCGGTCAGCGAGGTGAAGACCGGGTTGAGGTCCGGCAGTTCCAGATCCGGGTCGATCACGGTGGCCTTGAGCTGGGCGAAGTCGAACTTCCCTGCCGCCGAGGACAGGTAGTAGTCGCCGCGCAGGCCGTGCCGCTCGGCGTCGGCGGCGGTCGCGGGACCCTGCCCCGCGACCTGCCAGACCGCGCCGAGAACGACGGCCAGGAGTAAGAGGATGGGCTTTCTCACAGGGATCCTTTCCTGCGGGCAGGGCAGGGCCGGGCCGGGCGGACGCGCCGTACGGCGTGACCGCGACCGGCCGGCGCGGCGGCGGCGCTCAGAGGCGGCGCACGCCGACGCCCTCCTGCCGTGACGTGGGGGGTGGGTCGAGATCGGCGTCGCGGACCGGGCACGCGGGGATCGCGCCTTCCGAACGGGACCGATCAGAATCGGACAGGATCGAGTCGGTTATCGCCCTCAAATAAGCATCGCCATGGGCGTCCGGTCAAGAGATCGGATCAGATTCGTTCATTTCCGGTCAACAGTGCGCCGGTTTCGCCGGTCTACTATGATCGGAACCGGTCACAGCGGAGGGTGAGGGCGTGGTCGACACGGACAGCGACGGGCGCCGGCCCGTGTTCGCGGCCGAGCGCCGCCAGCGCATCCTGGAGTTGGTGCGGGCCAACGGCGCCGTCTCGTTGCGCGAGCTCGCGCAGGCGGTCCAGTCGTCGGAGGTCACCGTCCGCCGCGACCTGCGCGCGCTTGAGTCGGAGGGCCTGCTCAACCGGCACCACGGCGGCGCCACTCTCCCCGGCGACCTGAACAGGGAGGCCAGCTACGTCCAGAAGGTGGCGCTCTCCTCGGCGGAGAAGTCCGCGATCGCCGACCTGGCCGCGTCGCTGGTCGAGGACGGAGACGCGATCGTCGTCGGCCCGGGGACCACCACCCAGGAGTTCGCCCGCAGGCTGAGCAGGCACACCGAGCTCGCCGTGGTCACCAACTCGCTGCTCGTCGCCCAGGCCCTCGCCGGCTCCCCGCGCATCGAGGTGATGCTGACGGGCGGCACGCTGCGCGGTCCGATCCTCGCCCTCGTCGGGAGCGCGGCCGAGCGGTCCCTCGCGGGACTGCGCGTGCGCCGGGCCTTCATCTCCGGCAACGGACTCACCGCCGACCGCGGCCTGTCGACCCCGAACATGCAGGTCGCCTGCGTCGACCAGGCCCTGGCGGCCGCGGCGGAGGAGGTCGTCGTGCTGGCCGACCACACCAAGATCGGCATCGACGCGATGGTGCAGACCGTGTCCGCCGAGCAGATCGACCACCTGGTCACCGACGACGCCGCCCCGCGCGACGTGCTCGACGAACTCGGCGGCAAGGGCGTCCGCCTGCACGTTGCTCAGATTTGATCGAATGTGACGGCCTCGTTACGAGATTGTTTCCTGCCGGGCTCACCATTCGAGGCGGAGGCAACCGTGCTGCAGGCCGCAGGTATATGCAAGAGCTTTCAGGGCGCGCCCGCGCTCGACCACGTCACCCTGGCCCTGCGGGCCGGGGAGGTCCACGCGCTCGTCGGCGGCAACGGCGCGGGCAAGTCGACCCTGGTCAAGGTGCTCTCCGGAGTGTGCAGGCCGGACGCCGGCCGGTTGCGCCTCCTCGGGGAGGAGGTCGCGCTCTCCTCCCCCGCCGAGGCGGCCCGGCTCGGGATCGCCACCATCCACCAGGACGCCGGTCTCGTCCCCACGATGAGCATCGCCGCCAACCTGTTCCTGGGACGGGAGCCGCGCGGCCGTTTCGGGCTGATCGACTTCGCCGCCATGCACGCGCGGGCCGCCGAGCTGCTGACCGCCTACGGGCTGCGCGCGGACCCGCGCCGCCCGCTCGGCTCGCTCGGCGGCGGCGCGCGTCAGCTCGTCGCCCTGGCCCGGGCCGCGTCCGCGGACGCGTGGCTGGTCGTCCTGGACGAGCCCGCGTCCGCGCTGGAGCGCGACGAGCTGGAGGTCCTGTTCGGCGCGATCTCCCGCCTGCGTGCCGAGGGCCGGGCGGTGCTGTACGTCACCCACCGGCTCGACGAGCTCTACGAGATCTGCGACCGCGTGACCGTGCTGCGTGAGGGCCGGGTGGTGCACACCGGGCCGCTCGCCGGCCTCGACCGCCGCAGGCTCGTCTCGCTCCTGCTCGGCCGGCCCTTCCATGCCGGCGGGGCCGACGCCGCCGTCACCGGCGAGCCCGCCGGCCCGCCCGCCGACGAGCCCCTGCTCGAGGCCCGGGGGCTGACCCGCCGCCACGTCCTGCGCGACGTCTCCCTCGCCCTGCGTACGGGAGAGGTGGTCGGCCTGGGCGGCCTGCGGGGCGCGGGGCGCAGCGAGACCGCGAAGGCGATCGCGGGCGCGCTGCGGGTGGACGCCGGGCAGGTGACGATCGCGGGCGCGCCCACGGGCAAGTGGTCGATCAGGAACGCGATCCGCGCCGGGGTCGGTCTCGTTCCGGAGAACCGCCGCGTGGAGGGGATCGTGCCGACGCTGTCGGTCCGCGACAACATCGCGCTGGCCGCGCTCCCCCGGCTGTCCCGCGCGGGCATCGTCTCCGACGCGCATCTGGACCGGATCGTCGCCACGTTCATGCGGCGGCTGGACATCCGGGCGGTCTCGCCCCGTCAGGCCGCCGGGGAGCTGTCCGGCGGCAACCAGCAGAAGGTGCTGCTGGCCCGCTGGCTGGCGATGCAGCCGAAAGTGCTGCTGCTCGACGAGCCCAGCCGGGGCGTCGACATCGCGACCAAGCTGGCCATGCGGGCGCTGCTCGACGACCTGGCGGTGGACGGGCTGGCGATCCTGCTGATCTCCTCCGACGTGTCGGAGCTGGTGGAGAACTGCGACAGCGTGGTGGTCCTGCGTGACGGCGCGGTGGTCGGCGAACTCGCCGGCCCCGAGGTCAGCGAGGACCGCATCATGGGAGCGCTCGCCGCGGGCTGACCTCCGCCGCCGGTTCCCCGTCGCGTCCGCCGAGGCGGCGGAGGCGATAGGAGACGGTGGCGACGGCGAGCGCGCCGCCCCAGATCGGCCAGAAGCACTCCGGCAGCCAGGCGCCCCATTCGTCCAGGGCGAACCGGCCGGCGACGGTCCACCTGATGTAGGTCAGCCCGGCCACGGTGACGATGATCGAGACGAATCCGGCGGGAACGACCGCGAGCGGCGGCGGCACCCTCCGGCCGCGCAGGACGGGCAGCCATCGGGGGAAGATCTCGCCCCATCGCTGCGTCAGGCCGAGGGTGAGCAGGCCGCCGAACGCGCCGAAGGTCGCGAGATAGGCCCCCGCCAGCCACATGCCGTCGTCCTGGCCCTGCGCCAGGAACTCCCGGCTGATGCCGAGCGGGATGCCCAGCGCCCACGCCCACCGGGTGGCGCAGTACAGCAGCGGCACCGCCACCGCCACGTACACCGCCCGGCGTCCCCGCTCGGGCGTGAACCAGCTCGCCCGTCGCCGCCGCCGGCCGTAGGCCAGCGCCGCGGCGGCCAGCAGCAGCCCCCCGAGCACGCACACGAGCTGGTTGAGCACCGGCCACGGCCAGGCGTCGGCGAGAGTGGCTCCGCCCAGGCCCCAGCCGAAGACCGGCGCCACCAGCAGCAGCGGCGTGTACGCGACGCCCATCATCACCCGGGAGTCGGGGACCACCAGGATCAGCAGAGCGGCGATCGGCCAGGCCAAGAACAGCGGTAGCCGGCTGTCGCTCCCGCGCGTCAGCGCCAGCGCCGTCACGGCGGTCGGCAACGCGAAGGCGGCGATCCACCAGCCGAAGCGGGGTCCCGTCCCGGCCAGGATCGACAGCGCCCGGTCCGGATCGGGATCCGAGGAGCCCCAGGGAAAGCCCGGCATGCCGAGCGCCCACGCGACGCCGAGCGCTCCGTAGACCAGCGCCCACAGCGCCGCCCACAGCGCCGCCGAACGGCCTGGCCGGCCAGAGGTCATGGTTGTCATGTGATCACTGTCCCGGGACCGCCGGTCGCCGGGCCATATGCCGTTCGGCAGGTCCCGGCGCCGGTGAATGTGCCGTTCGTGCCCTTCGGATCGATCGGTCCGGGCGCGTATCGTCTCCCGGGTGAGCCTGGTTCCGGTCGCCGCCGCCGTCGTGCCGGCGCCGGTCGCCGTCGTGGCGGCGGCCACGGCGTTGTTCCGGCCGAAGACGCGCTCGCGCCTGACCCTGCCGGCCGGTGCGGCGGCCTTGTCCCTCGCCGTCACGCTGGCGCACCTCGTCGGCGGGCCGCGGCACACGCGGGTCGCCGACGTGTCCGGAATGGCCGAGAGCGTGGCCCTCATGGTGCTGGCCGGCCTGCTGGTCCGGTACGCGCCGGCGCGAGCCGCCGTGCCGGCGGCCACGGCGACCGGCACGGCGGCGGCCGTGTGGGTGCTCCGCGTCTTCACTCCCGCCTCTCCTGTGGAAGGGATGGGCGTGTGCGCGTTCTGGGGGCTGGGCGCGCTGGCCGCCATCGGGGCGGGCGCCTACCTGCGTCTTCTCGACGTACGGCGGGACCGCGCGGTGTCCGACGCCCGCACCGCCCTGCGGCTGCGACTGTCCCAGGACCTGCATGACTTCGTCGCCCACGACATCAGCGAGATGGTGGCGCACGCCCAGGCGGGCAGGGTCGCGGGCGATCCGCGTCAGGCCCTCGTACGCGTGGAGGCCGCCGGCCAGCGAGCCATGTCGATGCTCGACCGCACGCTCGACATGCTCCGGCACGACCGGCCCCACGTGCCCACCGGCGACCTGAGCGGCATCCGCGAGACCGCCGCGCGGTTCTCGGCCGCCGGGCCCGCGCGCGTCCATCTGAGCACGGACACGCCGGCGGCGGTCCCGGCGGAGATCGCGGCCCTGGCCTACCGGGTCGTGGTCGAAGGACTCACCAACGTCCGGCGGCACGCTCCCCGGGCCGGCCGGGTGGACCTCGGCCTCCGCGCCGCGGACGACGTCCTGGAGATCACGATGACCAACGACGGGGTGAGCCGGGCTCCCGGCCGCCGGCGCGGCGGGGCCGGGCTGGCCGGCCTCACGGCACTCGTCCGGGAGCGGGGCGGCGAGCTCGTCGCCCGGGCCGTACCGGACGGGTGGTCGCTGACCGCCCGCCTGCCGCTGGCACAATCCCCCGCGTGGTCACCCGAATCCTCCTCGCCGACGACCAGGAAGGCATCCGCGCCGCCTTCCGCATGATCCTCGACGCCCAGCCCGACATGACCGTGGTGGCCGAGGCCGCCGACGGCCGCACCGCGATCGACACGGCCATGGCCGTCCGGCCCGACGTCGTGCTCGCCGACATCCGCATGCCCGGGGCCGACGGCATCGAAGTGACCCGCGCCCTCGCCGGGACCGGCATCCGGGTCGTGATCGTCACCACGTTCGGGCTCGAGGAGTACGTCCACGCCGCGCTGGAGCACGGCGCCGACGGGTTCGTCCTCAAACGCTCCGGTCCCACCCTGCTCGTCGAGGCCGTCCGCGCCGCGATGAACGGCGACGTGCTCATCAGTCCGCAGCTCACCGTCCGGCTGCTCCGCGACCGGGTCGCGGCACGCGGCACGCCGCACGTGGTGCTCACCGAGCGCGAGGACGAGATCGTGGCCATGGTCGCCTACGGCAGGACCAACGCGGAGATCGCCGCGGAGCTGTTCCTCGCCCCCGGCACGGTCAAGAACCACGTCGCGTCCATCCAGCGCAAGATCGGAGCCAGGAACCGCGTCGCCGTCGCCGTCTGGGCCTGGTCCACCGGCAGGGCCGGGCGCTGACCCTCCGGGCGGCATCCGGCCCCCACGCCGGGGTCACAAACGCGCCTCGACCTCCTCGGGGGTCAGCCCGAAGCCGGACAACTCGTACCGATGGGACGGCCGGGCCTCCCCCGAACGGCTCTCCTCGTGCAGGCGGGCCATGGCCGCGCGGGCGGCGTCGCCGAGCGGCAGCCCGAAACGGGCGTAGACCGCCTCGGCCGTGCCGAGCGGGTCACGGACGAACTCCTCGTAGTGCACGTCGAAGAACCGCGCCGGATCGTGCCGGGCCCGGGCGGCGCGGAAGCGGTCGAGGCCCCGGCTCCACAGGCCGAGCTGGTCCCGTCCGATCACCGCGCCGGTGAACGCCTCCGACCACCCGGCGGTCGCCCGCGCGGCAAGGCTGCACATCGAGGCCATGGCGGTGACCGGGTCGCGGTGGGTCTGGACGACCAGCGCGCCGGGGTAGACGTCCATGATCGCGTCCAGGGCGAACAGGTGGCTGGGGTTCTTCAGCACCCACCGCCGGCCGGGGTCGCCCAGCCCGACGAGCTGGAGGATCCGCCGGTGCCGCTCGTAGGCGGGCGTCCAGTCCTGCGCCGCCAGCCAGTCCGAGTACGCCGGGAGGTGGGCCAGGCACTCGAAGGAGACCGACCGCATCGACTGCTGGAGCAGCCGCCAGCACTCCTCGACCATGTCCGCCGACATGTAGTGCACACCCATGAACTCCGGATGGCGCACGTGGTGCCGCTCGTACGCGGCCCGGGCGGCCCGATACTCCGGGTCGCCCGCCCACGCCTCGCGCGGCGGCCTCGGCCGGGGCGCGTCGGTCAGCCACAGCTCCAGCCCCTGGTTGGCGGGGTCGGCGGTCAGCAGCCGGTGCAGTGCGGTGGTGCCGGTGCGCGGCAGCCCGGTGACGAAGATCGGCCGCTCGACCGGCACGGCCGCGTGCTCCGGGTGCCGCCGCCACGCCTCCTCGCACCGCAGCCGGGCGGTCAGCGCGCCGCGCAGCATCGCGCGGGCCGCCCGGGCGCCGGACGGGGTGAGCGCCGCGTCCCGGGCGTACGACTCGAGCAGCACCCCGAGGCCGTCGAGGTAGGGGTCGTCCCCGAAGTCGGTCAGGCCGGTGGCGCCGCTCGCCCGGGCGTGCAGGTCCTCGATCGTGCCGATGCCGTCGCGTCCCGTGCTCATCCGGTCGCCTCCACATGCTGATGGAAACCGCTCAGTGGTGCCATTCGCCGCAGTTGACGTCGAGACACTGGCCGGTGACCGCCCGCGCGAGCGGGGACAGCAGGAACACCGCGGCGTCGGCGATCTCGTCGGGCTCGGGCAGCCTGCGCAGGTCGAGCGTGGCCGCGGTCTCGTCGTACACCTGCCGCACGGGGACGCCGCGCCGCCGGGCCAGGGCCTCGAAGTAGCGCTTCAGGTTGTCCGCCCAGATGTAGCCGGGCGCGACGCTGTTGACCCGCACCCCGCGCGGCCCGAGCTCGGTCGCCAGGCTCTGGGCGAGGGCGAGCAGGCTCGCCTTGGCCATCTTGTACACCCCGAACGTGCGCCGCGAGTGCCGCAGCACCGCCGAGTTGACCATCACGACCGAGCCCGCCCGCTCGGCGAGCGCCGGCGCGAACAGCTGGGTGAGCCGCAACGCGGCGAGCACGTTGGTCTCGAAGGCGGCGCGCACCGCGCCGAGGTCCACGTCGACGAGGTCGGTCATCGGCGGCATCGCGAAGGCGTTGTTGACCAGGCCGTCGACCCGCCCGCAACTCTCCAGCGCCGTCGCGAGCAGCCGCCGCCGCGACGCTTCGTCGGTCACGTCGGCCGGCACCGGCACCGCGCGGCGGCCGAGCCGCGCGACCTCCTCCGCCACCGCGGCCAGCCGCTCCTCGCCGCGGGCGGCCAGCACCACGTCGGCCCCGGCCGCCGCGCACCCAAGCGCGAGGCCGCGCCCCAGCCCGGGCCCGACCCCCGAGATCACGACGACCCGGCCCTCCAGCGGCATCAGCCCAGCATCCTTCGGGCGACCGCGGCCTGCCGCGCGGCGATCCGGGCCGCCCACTCCCCCGGGCTCACCCGCTGCCGGTCGTGGTAGGGCAGCCGGGACGGCAGGTCCTCGAACCGCATGACCTCCACTTCCGGGCCGTCCCCGGGCCCGAGCGGGCGGGTCAGCCGCTGCCAGCGGATCTGCAGGTAGCCGCGGCGGTGCCCGGTGCGTTCGAGCCAGTTGGCCAGCCCGGGGTCGCGCTCGGCGATCACGTAGCGGATCTTGCCGTCGGGGTCGTGGCGGGCCTGGTCGGCGGTGAGGCTGGTCTGGTGGTTGACGTAGTCCAGCGAGACGTACCACATGCTGCCGAGCTGGAAGCCCTGGTAGGGCGCGACGTCACGGCCCGCGGCGGGCACGGTGACGACCATGACGCGGTCGTCGTCGAGGTCGTAGTGGCCGACCGAGGAGTACTGCGTCGCGAGGCCGCCCGGGGTGGGCCGGGGCTCGGTCATCGTGTTGACCGGCAGCGTGAGGTAGTGCCGCTCCGGGAACGCGAGGAACGTCCGCAGCCGGCCCAGCAGCATCCTCGCGGCCACCTCGTAGCGTTTCGCGATCCTGTCCACGGCCGGGGGCGGGGGCGCCGACCCGAGCGTGTCGGCGCGGTGGACGCGGATCTCGCCGGGCCGCTCGGCGTCCCAGTCGGAGAAGACCTCGCGCACGATCAGCATCGCCGCGCCGGGCCCCAGCGTGTGGCGCGCCCCCGTGCCGGCCGGGCCGAAGCGCAGCTCGTACGACCCGTCCGGGGCGATCTCGATGTCGCGGTCGTCGAAGGCGGTGAGGCTGCCGGGCGACCGCGCGGGCGAGTAGTCGCCGTCGAGCACCTGGAAGCTCAGGTCCGCGGTCGTCCCCCGGCGGCCCGTGACCACGTATTCGGCGTCGTCGCGGATGTAGGCGTGGAAGTAGAGCGTGTCGGGGTTGTCCAGGCCGAGCTTGGCGTACGGACCGGTGGAGGCGGCGAAGAAGGGGAAGTCGCGATCGTAGGCCCACGTCATGTGCAACGCCGCCTTGATGCCGCCCGCCAGGTAGTCCAGGCCCTCGGCCAGGTCCTGCTCGGTCCGTACGTGCCGGGCGGAGCGGATGATCTTCTCGGCCTCCGCGATCGCCAGGGCGAACGGTTCCGTGGCCATCGGACTCCCTCCGCCGCGCGGCGCTGACGATGACCTTGCTCATCGTGAGAGTAGAACTCGTTCTAGGCACGGTCAACGGCGGGGCCGGAAGGAGTCAGGACGCCGCCCAGCGGTTCGCCGTGAACCGCAGGCCGGGCAGGTCGTCGAGGGAGACCGTGTACTCGTACGTCCGGCGGTATCCGGTGCCGCTGATCCGCCAGCGCCCGTCGGAGCAGCGCCGGTAGGTGTCCTCGTAGTAGGCGGATCCGCGGATCATCAGGCGGTGGCGCGGGATGATCACGGTGTCGTCGAGGCACCAGGTGCCGCTCGCGTCGTCGCCGTCGATCTCGATCTCGGGGTGACCGGCGAGGTGCGTCGTGATCACCTCGGGCCCGAGCCTGGCGCGCATGTAGCCCACGATGGCCTCGCGCCCGGCGAACCGCAGCGGGTCGCCGGCGACCGGGTTGTCGTAGGCCGCCACGGCGTCGCCGGTGAGCGTGTCGGCGAAGCCGTCCCAGTGCTTGAGGTCCAGGCAGCGCAGGTAGCGGTACTTGGTCCGGCGGATCTCCTCCAGCGCGATCAGGTCCATGCGCCCCAGCATGCGCGAGCGCGGAACGGCTGACAAGAACGCGTTCTAGCCTCGCTGCCCGCCGCGCGGCACGGGTCTCACGGCAGCCCGCCGACCTTGGCGATCACCTTCTCGGCGAAGCGCTCCAGGTGCTCGATCTTCCGGCTCAGCGGCTCGGTGTCGGGCCCCTTCACGTACGGCCTGCGGAAGCCGACGATCACGTCGGTGACGCCCTTGTCGGCCAGTCGCTTCACGCCGTCGGCGCTGTAGGCGTCCGGGGAGATCACGTGGATCTCGAAGGGCCGGCCGGCGGTGCCCTCCTCGGCGCGCAGCGCGGCGAGCCTGGCGAGCAGCGCGTCCAGTTCGGCGGGGTCGCCCCCGCCGTGCATCCAGCCGTCCCCCAGCCTGGCCGCGCGGCGCAGCGCCCCCTCGCTGTGCCCGCCCACCAGGATCGGGATCGGCTCGGCCGGAACCGGGGACATCTTGACCGCCGGCAGGTCGTAGAACTCGCCGTGGTACTCGAAGTAGCCGCCGCGCGTCAGGCCGCGGACGATCTCGACGGCCTCGTCCATGCGCCTGCCCCGCCGCGCCCACGGCACGCCCATCGCGGCGTAGTCCTCCGGCCACGGACTGAGCCCGACACCGAGGGCGAGGCGGCCGCCGGTGAGCCAGGCGGCGGAGGCGGCCTGCTTGGCCACCAGCACCGGCGGGCGCACCGTGAGCTTGAGGACGAACGGCGTGAACCGGATCGCCGAGGTCACCGCCCCCATGGCGGCGATCAGGACGAACGTCTCGATGAAGCTCTTGTCCTCCAGGAACTCCCGGTCCCCGTCCGCCGTGTACGGGTACCTCGCGTCCGACTCGCGGGGATAGACCAGGGAGTCGGCCACGGTCATGCTCGCGTACCCCGCCGCCTCCGCGGCCCGGGCGAGCGGCAGGTAGTACGACGGGTCGGTCATGGCCTCGGCATAGGTGAAACGCATACCCCGGAGCGTACGAGAACTTGTTCTATTTCTGTGAATCCCCGGCGGGGCCGCGGCCGGCTCGTACGAGGACATCCGACATTGCCGATTGTCGGATCGGGCGGTCAAAACCGGCGATCGTGTCTTTAGGATGGTCGTCGTCGCGTGCCGCGTACCGGACCCGAGCAGTGGAGGGCAGAGCGTGCACGAGGAGGAGACTCCCGCGTGGGTGGTGGACCCCGGCACGCCGAGCGTGGCCCGGATGTACGACTACTACCTGGGCGGCAAGGACAACTTCGCGGCCGACCGCGAGGCGGCGGAGAAGATCATTTCGATCCTGCCCAACGCCCGTGAGGTCGCCCGGACCAACCGCGCCTTCCTCGTGCGGGCCGTACGGCACCTGGCGCGCTCGGGCGTCCGGCAGTTCCTCGACATCGGCACCGGGCTGCCGACGCAGGAAAACGTCCACCAGGTCGCGCAGGCCGAGGCGGCGCAGTCACGGGTCGTCTACGTCGACAACGACCCGATCGTGCTCGCCCACGCGCGCGCCCTGCTCGCCGACAACCCCAGGTCCGTCGTGGTCGAGGGGGACCTGCGCGAGCCGGAGTCCGTCCTCGGCCACCCCGAGGTCCTCGCCCACCTCGACCTCACCCGGCCGGTCGCGTTGATCATGCTCGCCGTCCTCCACTTCGTGACCGACGACGTGGAGGCGGCGCGCGTCGTCGACGCGTTCCGCAAGCCGCTCGTCCCGGGCAGTCACCTGGTGCTCTCCCACATCACCCACGGCGACCTGGACGAGGACGCGGTCAGGCGGGGCCGTGACGTCTACACCGCGACCACCGCGGGCGGCATCGTGCCCCGCACCGCGGCCCGGGTCCGGGGCTTCTTCGACGGCCTCGACGTGCTGGAGCCCGGCGTGGTGCCGCTGCACCTGTGGCGGCCCGATCCCGCGCAGCGCCGCTGGGACGGCATGCCCGGAGGCGCCATCATCGGCGGGGTCGGTCTCGTCACGTGAGGCGGCCGCGAACCCGGAGCCTCACTCCCCCCTGCTCATGACCAGGATCAGCCCCTGGACCGACGCGTCGTCCTCGTGGAGCGGCGCCAGCGTGACCGCGAGCCGGACGGGACGGCCCCTGCGGTTGACGGCCTCGACGCTCACCGGGTCCCCCTGGCCGTCCGCGGCCGCCGCGCCGTCCAGCACGCGCCGCGCCACGGGCAGCAGCGGGCCGAGGGGCAGGCCGATGTCGAGTGAGGGCAGGTCGCGGCCGTCGGCCTCGTCGGCGCGCAGCCCCCACAGCTCCTCCGCCCCCGGGCTCCACAGCAGCACCCGCAGGTCACGGTCGACGACGACGACCACGTCGCCGAGCGAGCGCACCACGGAGGCGACGAACTGGTTGGCCCGGTCGAGCTCCCGCGTCCGGACGTTGAGCGTCTCGTTGATCTGCTGGAGCTCGTCGTTGCTGGACTGGAGCTCCTCGTTCATCGTCTCCAGCTCCTCGTTCGTCGACTGGAGCTCCTCGTTGGTGGTCTCCAGCTCCTCGTTCGTCGACTGGAGCTCCTCGTTGGTGGTCTCCAGCTCCTCGTTGAGCGACTGCAGCTCCTCGTACGCGTGCTCGAGCTCCTTGTTGGCCTGCTCCAGTTCGTCGCGAAGCCGGCGATAGCGGGTGACGTCGTGGAAGTTGATCGTGACTCCGACGAGCTCGCCGGTCCTGTCCATGAGCGGGACGACGGCGACGTCGAAGACGCCCGGCTCCTTCGCTCCGGGGCGCTGCCAGATGACGTCGTGCAGCTCGACCGTGCGCAGGTCCAGCTCGGCCTGCTCGATCAGCGACCGCAGCTCGACGGGCCGGTAGGACACCTCGAGATCCTGGAACGGGCTGCCCACGTCGCGGGCCTGCAGGCCGAACATGACCTCGGCACGGGTGTTGAGCAGGGCGAGCCTGCCCGCCGCGTCGAGCGTGAGCTGGGCGACGGGACCGGAGGCGAGAGCCGCGCCCTGCAGCCGCGGAAGACGCGTGTTCTCCTCCGGCTGGGCCGCCGGGGAGTTCCAGCCGATGCGCGTCCCGCTCACAGGCTGGGGGATCTTCCTGAACAGGCGCATGCGCAGGTCCACCGGCTCGAACTTGTCGCTGTGGTTCAGCAGCATCTCCGCCTTGCCCAGGAAGAGGTAGCCGGGGTCGGCGAGGGCGAAGTGGAACTTGCGGACGATGTTCTGCTGGGTTTCCGCGTTGAAGTACATCAGGGTGTTGCGGGCGAGCAGCAGGTCGACGCGGGAGATCGGGGCGTCCTTGGTGAGGTCGTTGCGGCCGAAGATGAGCTGGCGGCGCAGGTCCCGGCGGAACGCCAAGCCCGTTCCCGTCGGCTCGAAGTACTTGTCCCGCAGCTCGGGCGGCATGTCGGCGACCTTGCGCCCGTCGTAGACCGCCGTACGGGCCACCTGCAGGGCCCTGTCGTCCAGGTCGGTGCCGTAGATCTTGACCCGTTCCTGGAACTCGTCCGGCCCCAGTTCCTCCGCCAGGGCGATGGCGAGGCTGTAGGCCTCCTCCCCGGTGGCGCAGCCCGCGCTCCAGGCCCGGATCGGCCGGCCGCCGCCCTTGGCCGCGAGGACGGCGCGGATGGCCCTGTGCCGCAGGACCTGCCAGGCCTGCGGGTCCCGGAAGAACCCGGTGACGTTGATGAGCAGGCTGTCGAAGAGGACCGCGAACTCGCCCGGCTCCAGCTCCAGGTAGTCGCGGTACTCCCCCGTCGTCTCGAGCTTGAGCGCCTCCAGCCGCCGCGCGATCCTGCGCTGCAGCGTGCTGCGCTTGTACCCGGTGAAGTCGAACCCCCGGGTCTCCTTGAGCATCAGCAGGAGGTCGTCGAACTCGCGTTCCTCGCTGGTGACCATGGGTCCACGCTATCGCCGCTCGTCGCCGTGGGTGACCGGGGCGGGTGCTTCCCGGCCGAGCTGACTCTGCAGGTGGCGCAGGGTGTCCAGGGCGTCCCGATCCCGCGCCGTCTGCTGCCGCAGACGCCGGACCGTCAGAACCTGCCCGCGCTCCTCGGCGTTGCCCAGCATCCGCGTCAGGAGCCGCAACCGTTCCTCGATCCGCAGGATCGCCACCCAGAAGGCGCGCTCCACGGCCTCCGACTGCCCGTCGACCATGCTCTCCATCGACCAGGCGTGACCCACCATGCACTGGTAGTGCCCGTTGGGGGGCGCGTCCACCTCGTACAACGGCCCGTTGCAGTCGGGGCAGGTGAAAGCGCTCAACCGCCCGGGAGGCGGGTCCGGCGGGCGTGCCGAGAAGAACGCCGCCAGCTCGTGCCGGAGCTTCCGGTCCACCGCGACCTCCCCGACGGCCCGCGTTCCCTCGCATTCCCGCACGATCCACTCCGCGATGCCGCGTAAGGAGGACACCGCCGGCCGCCTCGTCGCGGCGATGGCCGCGCGCGGCATGCCGTCGAACGGGCTCTCCTCGGGGTCCTGCACGGCCACCAGCCCGCCGCGGCGCTCCACCTCGGCGCACCCCCGTGCCCCGTCGTCGAGGGTGCCGCTCAGGATGACGGCGAGGGTCCGCGGGCCCGCGAAGGCGGCCGCGCTGAGGAACAGCGGATCGGCGGCCGGGCGGTGCCCGTTGTGCCGGGGCCCCCGCGACAGCCGGACGGCATCGTCGTTGACGAGCAGATGGAGGTCGGGAGGGGCCACGTACACGCGCCCGTGCCGCAGCGGCTCGCCGTCCTGCGCCGCGGCCGCCTTCAGCGGTCCGGCGCGGTCGAGGATTCCCGGCAGGGCGCTGCCCGCACGTGGCGAGATGTGGAGGACGACCAGGATGGAGGCGGGCAGACCGGCGGGAAGGCCGCCGAGCAGCGTCCGCAGGGCCTCGATGCCTCCCGCGGACGCGGCGACGACCACGACGTCCCGCTGGACGAGCGCATCCATATCCGCCCCATATCCTGGAACTGCCGGAGTCATGCGGAGCGCTCGGAAAAGAAATTCGATCGCCCGGTGCCCGTCTCCCCGCCGCAGGCGGGGTAAGGAGGTCACCCATGAATCTGTGGGTGAAGGTGACACAGCGCGAGTCGGACTCCGCCGTCGTGAGCGTCAGCGGAGAGATGGACCTCGCCAGCTGTCCGAGGCTCGAAGGAATCGTCACGGGGCTGATCGGGGACGGCTGCGTGCACCTGGTGCTCGACGCGGTCCACCTGAAGTTCTGCGACCTCGCGGGGGTGCGCGCGCTCGAGCGCGTGCACATCGCCGCAGCCGAGGCCTCCGGAGGCCTCATCGTCTGGGCGAGCCGCCCGCTGGGCCGGCTGCTCGCTCTCCTGTGGCCGGAGGGACGGCCGGACCGTCCCGCCGTCGTACGCGCCGCGCCCATGGCGCCCCTGGATCGGCGGCTCGTGCTGCTGCCGGGCCGGGGCGAAGGACTCGGCCGGCCTTGGAGGATGGCGCCCGTACGCCCCGTGAGGGCGTTTCCCGGCGCGTCCGGGCAGGACGACCGGGAGGCGCTGCTGGAACGCTCGCGGCTGCTGCGCGAGCAGGCCCGCACGCACATGGCGACGATGCGGGAGAGGGCCGAGTCGATCTGCGTGGGCCTGGCGGACGCGCAGGAGCGTCTGGCGGCCCTTCACCACGCGCTCGCGGAGCGGCCGTGTTCCGGCCTGTCCTGCGACGGGGACTCCCACCTGGCGAAGGCGGATGATTTCCGCCGCCAGGCCGAGACCTTCGCCTGCCGCTGAGCCCTGCCGCTCAGCCCTGCCGCTCAGCCCTGCCGCTCAGCCCTGCCGCTCAGCCCTGCCGCTCAGCCCTGCCGGCGCGGTGCCGTCACAGCGCCAGCGCGCGCCTCCGGAGCGCCGCCTGGCCCGCAGCACGGCGGCGCATCTCCGCGAGCACCTCCAGAGGGCCGGCCAGGAGTCTGGAGAAGGCCAGCTCGGCGGCGCCGACCAGCGTGACGTCGTCTCCGAGCGCCGACACGCACAGCCGCACCCGCTCGCGGGAGATCAGCATGGCGTTCGTCTCCACCCTGCCGCGGACCTGCGCCTCCGAACCCGGGTACACGTCCCGCAGCATGCCCCCGAAGATCACCATCCCGGGGTTGAAGAGGTTGATCAGGTTCGCCACGCCGATGCCCAGCCAGTCGCCGACCCGGCGCAGCGCCTCCTGCGCCGCCGCGTCTCCGCCCGCGGCGGCCTCCACCACCGCGCGCACGCCCTCGCGCCCGCTCAGCTCGCCGGAACGGCCCGCGGCGTCGATCAGGGCGTGCTCGCCGACCTCGGCCTCCAGGCAGCCGCGCGAGCCGCACATGCAAGGCCGCCCGTTGTACGGGTTCACCATCATGTGCCCCAGCTCGCACCCGTAGCCGCCGTCGCCGTCCAGCAGCTTGCCGCCGACGATGATCCCGCCGCCCACGCCGACGTCGCCGTGCAGGTAGATCAGGTTGTCGTAGCCGCGGCCCACGCCTCGGTCGCGCTCGGCCAGCGCGCCCAGGTGGGCCTCGTTGCCGACGAGCACCGGCAGCCCGAGCCGGGCGCCGAGCTCGACGCCGAACGCCTGGTCCACCCACCCGATGTAGGGCCCGTACCGGACGGTGCCGTCGGCGGGCCGGATCATGCCGCAGTAGGCCGCGCCGACCCCGACGCACACCGAGCCCGGCCGGGCGCCGCGCCGCAGCTCGCGGCCGAATCCCGCGAGCACGCCGACGACGTCCTCCAGGTCCGCGCCCGCCCGGGGCCTGACCGCCTCCCGGCGGTCGAGGATCTCGCCGCCCAGCCCCACCCGGGCGGCGACCAGGCGGTCGACGCGGACGTCGAAGGCCAGCACGTGCGCCCGGTCGCGCTCGGGACGGACCACCAGCGACGGCCGGCCCGCCCTGCCGGTGTCCCCCGGCAACTCCTCGCCGACCAGGCCCGCCGCGGACAGCTCGGCGGTCAGCGCCATGATGGTGCTGCGGTTCAGGCCCATCCGGTCGGCCAGCTCCGAGCGGGACAGCGCGCCGGACAGGTGCACGTGCCGCAGCAGATCACCGAGGTTGCGCCGGCGAATCTCCTCTTGGGACCGACCGGCTTTCGACATGGTGCGCAATCCTGACGACTCGGGGTGATCCTCATTGACGGGCCGTGGACAGAGGAGGGGACGCGTTCGCCCTTCCCACTGTCGAGGTTACCAACGGAGGCGTCCGCGGCGGAGTCCCGCGTCCGGCGCGGGCACCCGGCCGCGCGCCGTCCGCGGACCCGTTCCCCCGCGCGCCGGGAGAGCCCGCCCGGTGCCGTGCCTTCACCTTCGGACCTGCCGCCGCTCCCGCCCGTGGCGACGCCTGCGCAGCCGCGGGCTGCCCGGGCGGACCGGCCGGATCGCCCGTGTACGGCACGCCCAGCGCCTGCACGATGTCGCACCCGCGGTTACCCCTGCACATCGCGTTCTGGACGCCGGTCCCCCCGTTCGCGACGTTGATGGAGACCTGCTGCGTGCCGCGACTGGTGGTGGTGGTAGAGGCGGTGAGCCCGGGCCGGGCGGCGGCCCGCTCGACCGGCGTGGTCCGGAGCCCGGGCTCCTGCCGTCGAGGCGTCTCCCGCCCATGGCTGCGCGTGTCCCCGGCGGCGGGGCCGGCGGCGGCCAGCACCGCCGCGACCGACGCGCAGGCGAGGAGACCGAAACCGATCTTCTTCGAAGCCGTCCTGACGTACCACCGACACTTCATCGCGCGCTCCCGTGCTTTGGGCGGCCCTTTTCGCCCAGGCCGCCCCCAGGCTAGTCACGCGCCGGTTTTCCGCGCCCGGCGCGCGCGATGTCTTACGGCATCGTTGCCATATCAGTCAGCACGACTCTCCCATTCGTGGAATTTCCGGGCCCGCGTATCCCCGATCACCAGCCGTTGGAGGTGATGGGCATGTTCTGCCAGACCTTGCAGAGCCTCGGGCCCGGGCCGCAGAAGGCGCCCTGCGTGCTGATGCGCCCGCCGTTCGTGATGCCGGTCTGCTGCTGGCCGATCATGAAGGTCGGGGCGAACACGCCGTTGAGGTTCTGGTTGAACTTGCCGTTGCCCGAATTCGCCTGCCGGGCCCTGGCCGACCCGCCGGACGCCACCTGCTCCCCGCCGCCACCGCCGTGACCGGTGACGACGTTCGCCGCAGCACGACGCGCGGAATGCGCGGCCGCGCTCGTGGCCGCGCTCGCGGCCGTGCTCGACTCCTGGGTCACGGCGGTCCACGCGATCGTGGCCGCGAGCGTGGCCAGCGTCAGGCGGCGGGCCGTCACGGCCCGGAGCGGCCGCGAGCGGAACGTACAGCGGCGAGACATCGTGGAACGCACCTACCTACCAAGGCCATCCGGCGTGGGCTTTCGTCGCGGAAATGAGCAACGCCGACCTCATACCCCGCGTCACGGCCTCGGCCCCGCTCATGCCGAGCGCGGCATGGATGATGACGCTTTTTTTGTCGCTATGCCTTTAGACCCCGACATTCGACGCTTATACCGCTATTCAGATAAATGTCCGGCCTGGTGGGATTCATTCGCCGACGGCGTCGAGATAGACCCAGGCGCCTTCGTGCCGGACGAAGCGGCTCTGCTCGCGCATCTCGCCGGGCCGTCCCCGGTAGACGTAGTGGGCGCGGAAGGTGACGGTGCCCTCCGTGTGGATCGGGCTCCCGCCGGTGACCGCCTCGATCTCCAACTCGGTCCAGCGCATGCCCCGCTCGAACTGGACCCGCGCCGGGCGGGTGGCGGGATGCCAGGTCCGCAGCAGGTACACCTCGTCCTCGACGGCGAACGCGCAGAAGCGCGAGCGCATCAGCGCCTCGGCCGTCGGCGCGTCACGTCCCGCGAGGTACCGGCCGCAGCACTCGCCGTAGGCGGCCTGCAGACCACAGGGACAGGGCTCGCCGGCGCGCTGCGCGCGGCGGGAAGCAGGGCTCACCCCGCGAGGCTATCGCCCCCGGCCACCGGCCACGCGCCCCGGACCACCACGCGATACATTGCCGGAAAAATTCTGAAAGTTGCTGCAATCTCTTGCACAAGGGGTGCCCGCTAAGTAACTTCCAGGCAACACCTCGGAAACCCGACGGAGGCCCCGATGGTGTGCCCGTCTCCCCGCGGCGCGAGGGCGCCGCCCCCGCCTCGTCCGTGTTCCGGCCGCGCGGCGCCGATCGTTCGTGCCGCCGGGAAACCACCCCGCGCGTCCGCGGCACCGCGTGCGCCTCTCACAGGCGTGCGCACGAGGCGGGCCGGGTGTCGGCTCCACCCGGCCCGCGTTCAAGGGATCCCGATCCGATGTCCTGGAGACCCCTCTATGCGACTGTACAAAGCGATCGTCGCGGGCGCGCTGTCCGCGACCGTGACGGCCGGCACCGCGGTGACGCTGCCCGCGCTCACCGACACCGCCGCCGGCGCCGCGACCGGCCCCGGCGTGACCGCGAACCTGTGGCACTGGAACTGGAAGTCGGTGGCCAGGGAATGCACCGACGTCCTGGGCCCGGCCGGGTACGGCTCGGTGCAGGTGTCCCCGCCCGCCGACTCCATGTCCAAGGGCGGCTCGGTGTGGTGGGACGTCTACCAGCCCGCCCGCTACGTCCTCACCGGCAAGTTCGGCGACGAGACCGCGTTCGGGAACATGGTCGCCGCCTGCCACGCCGCAGGGGTGAAGGTGCAGGTGGACACCGTCATCAATCACATGACCGGGCAGGGCGCCACCAGCTACGGCGGCTACTCCTTCAGCAAGTACGACTACCCCGGCCTGTACTCCTCCTGGGACTTCCACTCCCCCACCTGCGGCATCGACGACGCCGACTACGGCAACAACGCCTGGCGGGTGCAGAACTGCGAGCTCGTCGGCCTGTCCGACCTGAACACCGGCTCCGACTACGTGCGCGGCCAGATCGCCGCGTACATGAACAGGCTCACCGACCTCGGCGTGGACGGCTTCCGCATCGACGCCGCCAAGCACATCGGCCCCGACGACCTCGCGGCGATCAGGTCCAGGCTGAGGGGCTCGCCGTACATCCACCAGGAGGTCGTCCAGGGCGCGAACGAGGCGGTCCAGCCGAGCCAGTACACCGGCATCGGCGACGTGGACGAGTTCGTCTACGGCCGCAAGCTCAAGGAACAGTTCACCGGCCAGATCAAGTGGCTGCGAACCTTCGGCCAGAGCTGGGGCCTGTCGGTGGGCGACGACAAGGCGGTGGTCTTCGTCGACAACCACGACACCGAGCGCAACGGTTCCACCCTCGACTACAAGTACGGCGCCGCCTACAAGCTGGCCAACGTCTTCATGCTGGCCTGGCCGTACGGCAAGCCCAGCGTCTACTCCTCGTTCACCTGGAGCGACGGCGAGGCCGGCCCGCCGTCGGCGAACGGCGGGTTCGTCACCGACACCGACTGCTCCGGCGGCCGGTGGACCTGCTTCGACCGCGAGATGACGGGCATGGTCGGCTTCCACAACACGGTCGCCGGCACCCCCGTGGCGAACTGGACCGACAACGGGGGCAACCTCATCGCCTTCAGCCGTGGGAACAGGGGCTGGGTGGCGATCAACAACGAGAGCGGCGGCGTCACCCGCACCTTCACCACCGGCCTGCCGGCCGGGACGTACGCCAACGTCGCGGGCGGCGGCTCGGTGACGGTGGACGCCGCGGGGACGGCGACGGTGACCGTCCCGGGCAGGAGCGCCGTCGCCATCCGCGTCGGCGCCCAGGCCTCGCCCACGGTGACGCCCACGGTGACGCCCACGGTGACGCCGACGGGCGGCAACACCGCCACCGTCTACTACTCCACGGGCTGGAACCCGGCCTACATCCACTACGGCGTCAACGGCGCCTGGACCACCGTCCCCGGCGCGGCCATGGACGCCGCCTGCGCCGGCTGGAGGAAGAAGACCGTGAACCTCGGCACGGCCACCGCCTTCCAGGTCACCTTCAACAACGGCTCGGGTTCCTGGGACAACAACAGCGGCAGGGACTACACCCTCGGCGCCGGCACCAGCACCGTGAGGAACGGGGTGGTCACCGGCAACGCGGCCAACCCCTGCTAGATCCCGCCGGCGCGTCCCTGCCGAGCCAGGGCCGGGACGCCGCCCGCCCGGAGGCCGGGCGGCGAGGCCCCGGCGTCGGCGATCCCGGTGGACCGCCCGCCGGAGACCTCTCCGTCCGGTCATGGTGCACGCCGTCGCCGGCGCGATCCGGCGCTCAGTTGTAGGGGTTGTCGTAGGTGCCGGTGCTCTTCGTCCGCGTCTGGTACTGGCCGTTGCTGCCGAACCACCCGCCGGTCACGTCGAAGCGGACGTTGCGGACGGTGCCGCCGAAGTTCACCTCGGCGCTGTACAGGTAGGCCTGCTGGCACCCGGGCATCGACGTCGGGCCGATCTGGGTCGGCCAGGCCGTGCTCGTGCCGTTGACGTTGATCGTGAAGTAGGGCTGCGGGTAGGCGTGCTGCCAGCACAGGCGCAGCGAGTAGCGGTACTTCGTGTTCCCGTCGTCGAACGCCACCGTGCCGTCCAGGAGGGCCAGCTGCGTCGCGTTGCCGTCGTTGCTCACCAGCTGCAGGTAGACCGGCTGGTCCGGGCCGTACGCCGCGTGCGCGGGGGTGAGCGGCAGGAGCGCGGCGGCCATCGCCCCGATGGCCATGGCGAACGACGCCGTGAGGCGACGTCCTGTCGAGCGTGCGGTCAATTCACACCTCATCCGTTGCAGGAGTGCGAGTGCCCGGAGGCTATGGCGGCGGCCGGGGACCGATCCAGCGGGGCGATCGCGGGGGGCGGATCCGGTCCGGCGTTAACGCGGCGCACGGGAGGACCTTGGCGGCGCCGCTCCACGACGACCAGGACGGGGACGGCGGCGAGGCCGGTCGAAATCCCGGCGGGGCCGCTGAATGTTTCATGCCGCGTGAGGCGCCGGGGACGATTCCCGCGAGGATCACGAAGACGGCCCCCGGCGGCACTGCGCCGGGGCCGGTCGCGGGTCCGGCCGAGGTCAGCAGATCGTGTAGTCGTGCCGCGACGAGTTGTAGGAGCAGGAGTCGACCAGCGCGCCGGAGGCGTTCCGGAGGTACGCCGTGTCCGCGGTCTGGTTCCAGATGTAGGCGAAGGTTCCCCCGCTCCTGCCCCAGTGGAGGGTGGTCGCGGTGTTCTTCCCCCTGCCGGTGCGCAGGGTGACCGTCTTCCCGGCGCCGAGGGTGAACCTGCCGAACGTGTAGACGTGGTCCGCTCGCTTCGTCCTGTCGCGGACGGTCCAGCCCTTGAGGCTCACGGCCTTCCTCGTCGTGTTCTTGATCTGCACGTACTCGCCGTTCAGGCTGCTGTTCGCGCCGAAGTCCGGCGAACCGGGCGAGTCGTAGTAGATCTTGGTGATCCGGACGGCCGGGCCCGCCGCGTAGGAGGGCTGGGAGACGGCCATCACGCCGGCGGCCACCACGGCGGCCGTCAGCAGGGATCGGGTACGCACGGAGTTACTCCTGGGATGGGGGAACACGATCGGAATCGATCATAATGATGACCTTTGATACCGATTGACCATCCCTGTATCGGTTTGGCAACCGAGGGGCGCTCCCCGGCCGGCCCCGGGGGCTCAGGTCACCGGAAGACACCCGTGTGACCGAGCGAGTACCGGCCGGGCTGGGGATACACGCACAGCCCGTGCGGCCCGGCGCCGACCGGGATGGTGCGGACGAGTCTGCCGCGCCGGGTGTCGAAGACGTAGACGACCCCGTGGTAGCGCCCGCTGAGCCACAGCTTCGTGCCGTCCGCCGACACGCCGCCCATGTCGGGCGAGCCGCCGCCGGGGATCCGCCACACGTCCACCACCTTCCGTTTCGCGAACGACACGACCGACACCGATCCCTCGCCCCGGTTCGACACGTACAGGCGGCGCGAGTCGCGGCTGACGTAGAGGCCGTGCGCGCCCCGGCCGGTCGGCAGGAACCGCTTGACCCCGTACGTCGCCGCGTCCACCAGCCACACCCCGTGCCGTTCCATGTCCGCGACGTAGAAGACGGTGCCGTCGGGCGACAGCTTGACGTCCTGCGGCATGCTCATGTGACCCAGGTGGATGCGGCGGATCACGCTCGGCGCACGCCAGTCGATCACGACGAGGTCGCCGCTGAACTCGCAGCTCGCGAGGAACACCCTGCCGTCCGCGGTGAAGTCGCCGTGGTTGACGCCCCGGCAGGGCAGCGGCAGCGAGCGCAGCGGCTTCATGCTGTGCGGGTCGCGCAGGTCGAGCTGGTTGTTCCGCTCCGCCATGACCAGCGCGTACGCGCCGTCCGGGGAGAAGTACAGGTTGTACGGGTCCTCCACGGGCACCGGGCGGCCGGGCCTGCCGGTGCGGGGGTCGACGGGGGTGAGGAAGTTGCCCCGGTTGTTGTTCACCCACAGCGTCTTGAGGTCCCAGGACGGCACCACGTGCTGGGGCAGCGCCCCGACCGTGAAGTGCCGCACGATGCGGTACGTCTCGGGGTCGATGACGTCGACCGTGCCGCTCTCGCTGTTGGGCACGTACACGAGGGAGCGGAAGCCCTTCACGACGGGGCTGAGCATCCCCGGCCGGTCGGCCGCGTACACGTCGGTCCGCCCCGGGTGCTCCGGCTCGATCGACGCGACCGCGGCCGGCGACGGCGGGGCGGACGCCGGCGGGGCGCCGGTGATCCGCGCCGTCCCGGCCCGCGGCGCGGGCGGCTCCGCCGTGCGTCCGACGAGGGCGCATCCCCCCACGATCATCAGTGCCACGGTCACGGCGGCGGCTCCACGCGCTCGGTCCACGCCTGCCCCTTCGTCGCGGCGGGCTGTGCCCGGCCGGCCCTCGTACGGTCGTGACCGGCCGCGCCGGAATCGGCACGACGCAGCGGGTCGGCGCGACGCTAACGCCCGCCGTCACGGCCCGCAGGCGGCTTTGCCCGCTCTTGCACGCCCCGTTCCCCACAGCACGCCGCCGCCGGGTGAGCGCCGCTCAGCCCATGTGGGCGCGCGTCATCGGGCGGTCGCCTCGGCGTCGAGCAGTTCGTCCACGGCCTTCCCGTCGGGCAGCGAGGGGCTGGCGCCGGGCAGCGTCGTCGCGAGGGCTCCCGCGGCCATCCCCCGGCGGATGGCGGTGGCGGTGTCGAGGCCGGCCGCGAGGGCCGCGCCCACGAAGCCGGTGAAGGCGTCGCCCGCGGCGGTGGTGTCCACCGGGGTGACGGCGTAGGCGGGGAAGTGCCGGGTGCGCTCCGGGGTGACCGACAGGGCCCCGGCCGCGCCGAGCGTGATGAGCGCGTGGCGCACGCCGCGGTCGAGGAACCAGGCCGCGGCCCGCTCGGCGGACGCGACGTCGACGACCTCCACCCCGGTCAGCGCGGCCGCCTCGCTCTCGTTGGGGGTGACGACCGCGACGTGCGGCCAGACCCGGTCGGGCAGCGGCTGCGCGGGCGCGGGGTCGAGCACCACGGTCAGGCCGGCCCGCGCCCCCGCTTCGGCCGCGTGACAGGCGACGTCGACGGGGGTCTCGAGCTGGAGCAGGAGCACGCTCGCCTTGTCGCGCACGGCCCTGATGCTCTCCTCCACCATCTCGGCGCTGAGGTCGGCGTTGGCGAGTGGAGTCATGACGATGTCGTTCTCACCCGACGCGTCCACCCTGATGTGCGCGACGCCGGTGCGGCCGGCGACGGAGCGGACCTCCGTCAGCGCCACGCCGTGGGAGCGCAGCGCCGACGAGACGATCTCACCGAACGGGTCCGTGCCGACACAGCCGACCAGCCAGGTGGGCGCTCCCGCACGGGCGGCGGCGACCGCCTGGTTGGCGCCCTTCCCCCCGAGGACCAAGGTGACGTCGTCGCCGAGAACGGTCTCTCCCCGGCGCGGGAGGCGGCGGGTGAAGGCGGTGACATCCGCGGAGATGCTCCCGACGACGACGACACCTTGCGGTTCCATGAGTTTCCTCCTGTTTCAGTGCTTCAGGGATGTCAGGAGACCCGGCCGAGCGTCTCGATCGCGCCGATCATGAGATCCCAGAACCGCTCCCGGTCCAGCGTGATCCCGACGTTCGCGTTGGGCTCCCAGTCCATGCGGCGGTGCAGGTCCGCCACGGTCGCTCCCCGCGTGTGCCGGCCGTCCAGCTCGATCCGCAGGCCCACCCGCTCGTACGTCATGACCCCGGGGTCGATCAGGTACGCCACCGTGATCGGGTCGTGCAGCGGCGGAGCGGGGAACCCCCAGGTCTCGTGATAGGTGGAGCCGAAGAACGTGAGCAGCTCCACGCAGACCTTGGCGAGCGGGGTGCCGAGCGCCTCGATCCCGGCGAGCACGTCGGCGGTCACCAGCGCCTGGTGGCTGACGTTGAGCCCGACCCATGTCGTCGGCACGCCGCTGTCCAGCACCTCCGCCGCCGCCTCCGGGTCGGCGTAGATGTTGAACTCCGCGTACGGCGTGTGGTTGCCGCGATCCGTGGAACCTCCCATGATCACCACTTCTCTGATCCGCTCCCGGTCCCCGGGATGACGGCGCAGCAGGGTGGCGATGTTCGTCAGCGGGCCGATGGCCACCACGGTCACCGGCTCGGCGGCGGCCGCCAGCGTGTCGTGGATGAGGTCCACGCCGTGGCGGGGGTCGAGCGGGACGCTCGGCTCCCCGAACGCCGGGCCGTCCAGGCCGCTCTCCCCGTGCACGTAGTCGCCGATCTCCAGCGGCGCCGTCAGCGGGCGGTCGCAGCCCGCGGCGACCGGCACCCCGGTGACGCCGGCGAGGCTCAGCATCCGGCGGGCGTTGAGCGCGGTCTTCTCCACCGTCTGGTTCCCCGCGACGGTCGTGACCGCGCGCAGGTCGATCGCCGGGCTGGCCGCCGCGAGCAGGATGGCCATGGCGTCGTCGTGCCCGGGGTCGCAGTCGAGGATCACCGGGATCGGCATGTCAGAGCTCCTTCGCGAGCCAGCGGACCGCCCGGGTGAACAGGGTGCGGTAGCCGTCCCAGGAGACGAACTCGTCCGGGCACCAGTGCGGCGCGATGTCGGAGGCCCAGGCGAGCGTGCGCCCGGCCCCGGCCTGCCGTACGGCGAGCAGGGGGTCGCCGCCGACGGTCGCGAGCAGCGTCGCGTCCTCGGGCAGCGCGAACCGGTTGTAACCGAGCAGGTCGGGCCACTGGGCGGGGAGTCCGGCCACGATGGGGTGCGCGTCGTCGGCGAGCAGGCCGGGCACGCCCTGCGGGGTCTCGACGCGGTCGTCGTAGCGGGAGATCCGGGCGGGGAGCACCCGTTCGACCGCCGTGCCGGCGAACGCGGCCTTGGCCTCGAAGCCCTGGAAGCTCAGGTAACCGCCGGCCATGGCGAGGCCGCCGCCCTGCTCCACCCAGCCGGCCAGCAGGTCGAGCCGGTTGACGGTCTTCTCGCTGGCCAGCCAGGTAGCAGGGTGCAGCAGGATGCTGTTGGCCCCGATGTCGGAGAGCACGACCACGTCGTAGGCGGCCAGCGCCTCGGGCGTGCCGGGGAACAGCGCGGGCACGTCGTGCGCGGGCAGGTGGTCGACCTCGATGCCGTCGGCGGCCAGGACGCCCCGCAGGGGTTCGATTCCGGTGTGGTAGGTGGTCGAGGTGAACGCGTCGAAGCCCTTGTAGTGGGTCGACACGCTTACCCACGATTCACCGGCGACGAGCACGCGGGTCATGGAAAACGTCTCCTTCTTTCTACGTCTGTGATCAGTGGCCGCGAGCGGCGGCGAGGAAGAGCTCGCGCGGGTTGTCCGCGAGCAGCCGGGTGGTGTCGCCGGCGGTCAGCCCGTGCCGGTGCAGGCGCGGGACGAAGTGGGTGAGGATGTGGGCGTAGCCTGTGCCGCCGTAGCGGACGAGCATGGTCTTCAGGAACACGTCCTGGGAGAGCAGCACCCGGTTCCCGAGCCCGGCGCGGACCAGCCAGGCCACGGCGGCGGCGTTCTCCTCGTCGCACGGGGACTGGCCCTCGCCGGGATAGAGGTAGTCCATGCCGCACATGTCGTAGCCGAGGTAGGCGCCGCGCAGGGCGAGGGACACCTGGTAGTCGCGGTCCGCCCCGCTGGGGTTCAGGTGCGAGAGCACGGTGCCGGCGAGCAGGCCGCCCTCCTCGGCGACGACGTCGAGCACGCGGTGGCCGTGCCGCACCCAGCCGGGGAGGTGGACCGAGAGCGGCACGCCGGTGCGGGCCTGCGCCCGGGCCGCGCCCCGCAGCACCTTCTCCTCCTCGGCGGTGAAGTCCGGCGAGACGCCGATCTCCCCGATCACGCCGGCGCGAACGCCGTCCACGCCCTCGGTGAGGTCGCGCTCGATCTCGTCGGCGACGTCCGCCGCCGTCATCGAGCGGACCCGGGCGGGGTGGCTCTTCTCCAGGTAGAAGCCGCACCCCATGACGACGTTCAGCCCGGTGGCGCGGGCGATCGCGACCAGCTCGCCGGGCGCCCGCCCGATCCCCTCGGGGGTCACCTCCAGCACCGTGCGCCCGCCGCGCTCGGCGAAGCGGCGCACCTCCTCGATCGCGGCCGGTGTGTCGTCCAGCGACACGTTGTCGCGCGAGAGGTACGGGTCGTTGCGGAGCCTGCCGAGGAACTCCATCCGCAGGCGGTCGCGGGCGATCAGCTCGCCCTCGGCGTCGCCCTCGGGCGCGGGGTGCCAGGCGCGGGCGCCGTCGTTGCGCAGGTGCTCGTGGCAGAGCGTGATCCCGAGGTCGTCGGGGGACACCGGGCCGAGCACGGTGTTCACAAGCGCCGTCGTCACGGCCGGAGGCCGGGCCGGGGAGGTCATTTCCGGATCGCCCCGAACTTCGCCCACACCTTGCTGTTGGCGAAGATGGCCAGCAGCAGGATGCCGCCCTGGACGATCTGCACGTAGAACGGCGAGACGTGCAGCAGCACCAGGCCGTTGGCGATCACGCCGAGCGTGAGCGCGCCGAGGATCGTGCCGAGCATGCTCGCCCGGCCGCCGAAGAGGCTGGTGCCGCCGAGCACGACGGCCGTGATGACCTCCAGCTCGAAGCCGCTGCCGGCGTTGGACGAGCCGGAGCTGAGGCGGGTGGCGATGAGCACGCCCGCGACCGCCGCCGCGAGGCCGGCGAGCACGTAGACGGTCAGCCCGACCTTTCGCGTGTTCACGCCGGTCCGGCGCAGCGACTCGCCGTTGGAGCCGAGGCCGATGACGTAGCGGCCGAACGGCGTCCTGGTGAGGACGAGCCAGCCGATCAGCGCGACGACCACGGCGATGATGGCCGGGACGGGCACCCCGGCGACGCGGCCCTGGCCGATCTGGACGATCCAGAGGTCTCCGTCGATGGGGGTCGAGTAGCCCTCCGTGGCGCGCAGCGCCGTGCCCCGCATGATCGACAGCATCGCGAGGGTGACGATGAACGGCGGGATGTTCTGGTAGGAGGAGAACCACCCGTTCACGAACCCGATCAGGGCGCCGAGCGCGAGGATCGCGACCAGGGCGAGGGTGGGGTTCCACCCGTGCTGCAGCACGATCGCGAGCAGCGAACCCGACAGCGCGACCGTGGAGCCGACCGACAGGTCGATGCCGGACGTGCTGATCACGAAGGTCATCGCGGTCGCGACGACCAGCGTGGGGGCGATCTGCCGCAGCAGGTTGAGCAGGTTGCCCGCCGTGGCGAACCGGTCGGCGGAGAACGCGAAGAAGATCAGCAGGACCACCAGCACGACCGCGATCGCGATCGTCTGCGCGTGCCGGCCGATGTGGGCGTTGGCCCGGGCCGACCTGGTCGTGACGACCCGCTGGCTGGTCCCGTGACCGGTCCCGGTCTTGGTGGCGGTCACCGTCGCCTCCCCTCCTTGTCTTCCTCGTCGTGGGCGACGATCTCGGACACGAGCCGTTCGAGGCTGGTGCTCCGGGCGTCGAGGTCGGCCCTGAGCGTGCCCTCGTACATGACGCACAGCCGGTCGCAGACCCGGAAGAGGTCCTGCAGGCGGTGCGTGATGAGGATCACCGACACGCCCTGGGCCGAGACGGTCTTGATCAGTTCGAGGACGGTCTCGACCTCGGCGACGGCGAGCGCCGCCGTCGGCTCGTCGAGGATGAGCAGCTTGGGCCCGAAGGTCACGGCCCGGGCGATGGCGACCGCCTGCCGCTGGCCGCCGGACAGTCCTCCTACGGGGATGTCCGTCAGCGGGATCCGGATGTTCAGGGCGTCCAGGTGGCGACGGGCGTCCGCGTGCATCTTGCGTACGTCGAGCATCATGCCGCCGGCCTTGCGCGGCTCCCTGCCGAGGAACAGGTTCCCGGCCACGTCGATGTCGTCGCACAGCGCGAGGTCCTGGTAGACCATCTCGATGCCCAGTTCGCGGGCGTCCTTCGGGCTGGCGAAGGCGACCGGCCGGCCGTCGAATACGATCTCGCCGGAGTCCGGCACGACGGCGCCGGCCAGCACCTTCATGAGGGTGGACTTGCCGGCCGCGTTGTCGCCGACGAGCCCGACCACCTCTCCCGGGCCGACGCGCAGCGTCGGGCCGCGCAGCGCGTCGACCATTCCGTAGCGCTTGCGGATGTCGCGCATGACCACCCGATCAACGCGATCCGCCTTCTGGTCGGTCATGCGAGTCCCTTCACCGCTCACTTGAACGTGGCGCGGTACGAATCGACGTTGTCCTTGGTCACGATCGTCACGGGCACGTCGATCTTCTTCTTCGCCTGGGCGCCGCCGACCAGGGCCTGGGCCTCCTTGACGGCCTCGTAGCCCTCGGTCTTCGGGTCCTGCTGGACCACCCCGGCGACGAACCCGGCGTCGATGCCGCTGATGGCCTCCTTGGTCAGGTCCCAGCCGAAGACCTTGACCCGGTCGCCCGCGTTCTGCGACTTCACCGCGGCGACCGTGCCGAGCAGGGCCGGCTCGCCGGTGGCGTAGACGATGTTCATGTCGGAGCGGGAGGTGAGCAGGTTCTCCGCGGCCGACATCGCGGCCTCCTGCTTGTTCTGCCCGTCGACGGTCTGCACGATCTTCGCGCCGGCGCCCTCGACGGTCTTGTTGAAGTCGTCCTTGCGGATGTTCTGGATGAAGGAGTTGAGCGCGCCCACCACGCCGATCTTCGGCGCGGTCAGGCCCTGCGCCTGGGCCCACTTGTTGACGAAGTCGCCCGCCTGCTGGGCCGCGGCGGCGTTGTCCACGCCCACCTGGGTGTCCACGGCGGGCGAGTCGACGATGGCGTCGACGGCGACGACCTTCAGCCCGGCGTCCTTGGCGATCTTCACCGCGGGCTTGATGCCCTCGACGTCGATCGCGACCACGATGACCGCGTCGAACTGCTGCTGGACGAAGTTGTCGATGGCCTCGTTCTGCTTGGCCGGGTCGTCGTTGGCGTTGAAGATCGTGAGGTCGACGTTCGCCTCCTTCGCCGCCTGCTGGGCGCCGGCGTTCATCTCGTTGAAGAAGATCGCCTGCTGGTTGATCTGGACGAGTCCGACCCTCGGCCGGTCGCCGCCGGAGCCTCCGGAGGCGCCGGAGTCGTCCGAGCCGCCACAGGCCGCCGCCAGCAGGCCGGTGGCCAGGATCGTCGTCGCCGCGGTCAGGCGGATGAGTCTCGTGGATCGAGCCATCAGAGATGAGCCTTTCGGGGGGGCGGGGTAGGGATGGTTCGGATGGGTAATCGATTACCCGAGTTTCGGGCATGCTAGTGGGACCGAAAAAGCACCGTCAAGGTGCGGTTTTCTCACTGAACCTCTATCGTTCCGTGTGATCTCGGCACCACAGGGCGCCGTGAGGTCGATCGTTGGTAAAGATCAAGGGAAATCGATTACACGATGGGCGTGACGATTCACGACGTGGCGCGGGCAGCTGGCGTCTCCGTTGCCTCGGCCTCCCGCGCGCTCTCGGGGCGGCGCAAGGTCACGCCCGAGGTCGCCGAGCGGGTCGCGCGTGCCGCGGCCGAACTCGGCTACCAGCCGAACGCCGTCGCCAAGGCGCTGCGGGACCAGACCACCGGCACCATCGGCATGGTCGTGCCGGGCATCGGGAACCCGTTCTTCACCACCATCGTGGAGGCCGTGGAGCACGAGCTGCAGAACTCCGGCACCGACCTGCTGCTGTGCTCGTCCCGGTACGAACCCCAGGTCGAGGCGCGGAGGCTGGAGACCCTGCTGGCCCGGCGCGTGGACGGACTCATCATCAGCCCGTGCGACATCGAGGCCAGCGTCCCGGCGGTGCTGGACGCGGCCCGCCGGGTGCCCCTCGTGCAGCTCGACCGCCACATCGAGGGCGGCACGGCCGACTGGGTGGGCGTGGACGACGAGGCGGGGGTGACCCTGGCGGTCGAGCACGTGATCTCGGGCGGGGCACGCTCGGTGGTCTTCGCGGGCAGCCGGCTGGTGAGCTCCTCCGCCCGGCTGCGGCTCAGCGGGTTCGAACGCGCCGCGGCGCGGGCCGGGGTGGAGATCCTGCCGCCGCTGCTGGGCGAGTTCACTCTGGAATGGGGCATCGAGGCAGGGCGCAGGCTGCTCGACTCCGGCCGGCTGCCGGACGCGGTGGTCTGCGGGAACGACGAGATCGCCGTGGGCCTGCTGCGTTCGCTGCGGTTCGGCGGGGCGCGCGTCCCCGAGGACGTCTCGGTGGTCGGGTTCGACGACGTGGGACACGCGACGATGTGCGACCCGCCGCTCAGCACGGTGCGCCAGCCGGTGGAGGAGATGGCGGCGGAGGCGGTGCGCCTGCTCGGCCAGGTCAAGGCCGCCGACCCGCGGCCCGCGCAGCGGATCGCGATCACGCCCAGGCTCGTCGTACGGCAGACCAGCCGGCCGTCGGCGGCCGGCGTCGCAGAGTAGGTCAGGGGAAGGAGCCGGGGTGGACGAGGCGGTCGAACTGACACGCGAGCTGATCAGGATCGACTCGGTGGGCGGGGGCGAGGCCGCGGTGGCCGAACCGCTCGCGAGACGACTGTCGGACGCCGGTTTCGCGGTGCGGCGGCACGAGCACGCGCCCGGCCGGACCGGCCTGGTCGCCCGTTGGGGCACCGGCGAGCCGGTGACGCTGACCGGGCACCTCGACACGGTGCCGCTGGGCGGGCAGGCGTGGCGGCACGCGCCGCACGGCGCGGAGATCGACGGCGACCGCCTGTACGGACGTGGTGCCAGCGACATGAAGGCCGGCGTGGCCGCCCTGGTGGTCGCCGCCGAGCGGCACGTGCGCCGCGCAGGGCCGCGGGTGGCGCTTGAGATCGTCCTCACCGTCGGTGAGGAGACCGGCTGTGACGGCGCGGCCGGCATGGTGGCCGCGGGCCTGGTGGGCAGGTCGCGCGCGCTGCTGGTGGCCGAGCCGACCGCCAACCGGGTGCTGCTCGGGCACAAGGGCGCGCTCTGGCTGGAGGCCACCACGCGGGGCAGGACGGCGCACGGCTCGATGCCGCACCTCGGCGACAACGCGATCTACAAGCTCGCCCGTGTGATCGGCGCCGTCGAGCGGTTCGATCCCGGGGTGCCGGAACACCCCTGGCTCGGTCCGTCCACGGTGAACGTGGGGACGGTGCGCGGCGGGATCAACGTGAACTCCGTGCCGGACCTGGCCGCCGCGACCATCGATTTGCGGACCGTCGCCGGCCAGGACCACGGGCGGCTCCGCGAGCGGTTGCAGGCCGCGCTCGGCGACGAGGCGACCCTCGACGTGCTCGTGGACCTGCCCGCGATCTGGACGGAGCCGGACGACCCCTTCGTGCGGGCCCTGGTCGACGCGGGGGCGGGCGCGCCCGGCGAGCATCCGGCGGCCAGCTACTTCACCGACGCCTCGGTCCTCGCCACCGCCTGCGGCGGGGGGCCCACGGTCATCTGCGGCCCCGGCGAGCCGGAGCAGGCGCACGTCACCGACGAATACTGCCTGGTCCACCGGATCGAGGAGGCCGTCGAGATCTACACCTCCGCCCTGGCCGGACTCGCCCCCTGACCCGCGGCGGCCCGGCCGGACGGCATCGCACGCCGGCGCCGAAGTCACGTCACGACCGTCCACGGCGGGCACCTGATGGTTATCGTCGAACTGTGGCAAGGTGATCATCAGACTGCCGGTGATTCGAGGAGGTCGCGTGCGCGACATGTCCCCGCCCCTGCACATGCGAAGGGACGGATTCCATCCCGTCCCGGAGCTCACCGCACTGCGGAACGACGAGGGGGTCGCCCGGATCCGCACCGTGTTCGGCACCGACGCCTGGCTGGTCACCAGATACGAGGATGTCCGTACGGTGCTGAGCCATCCGGAGCTGTACAGCAACGCGCTCGTGCCTCCGCTCCGGCCGCCCGGCGCGCCACCGCCCAGCGCGGAGGAGGCCGCCGCGATGCGCGCCGGCAACCTGCTCGGCTCCGACCCGCCCGAGCACACCCGGCTGCGCCGGATGCTCACCGCCCAGTTCACCGTCCGCCGGATGCGCGGGCTGGAGCCCCGAGTCCGGCAGATCGTCGACGACCATCTGGACGCCATGGAGCGCGGCGGACCGCCCGCCGATCTGGTGACGGACTTCGCCCTCCCGGTTCCCTCCCTGGTGATCTGCGAACTGCTGGGCGTGCCGTACGCCGACCGGGCCGGCTTCCAGGGGACGTCCAAGCGGATGCTGGACGCGTCCCTGTCCCCCGACGAACGCGCGGCCGCGGCGGCGGAGGCCCGGGCGTACATCGCGGGCCTGATCAAGACGATGCGGAAGGACCCCGGTGAGGACCTGCTCGGCATGCTCGTGCGCGAGCACGGCGACGAGTTGAGCGACCCCGAACTCACCGGTATCGGCACGCTGCTGCTGCTCGCCGGGCACGAGACCACGGCCAACATGCTGTCCTTGGGCACCCTCGCCCTGCTGCGGCACCCCGGCCAGCTCACGCTGCTGCGCGACGAGCCGGACCGCGTGGACGCCGCCGTCGAGGAACTGCTGCGGTGGCTGAGCATCGTGCACTCCGGCACGGTCAAGATCACTACGACCGAGGTCCGGCTGGGCGATCGGACCCTCGGCCGCGGCGAGACCGTGATCTGCTCCCTGCCCGCCGCCAACCGCGACCCGGGGCTCGTCTCGAACCCGGACGATCTGGACATCCGCCGGGACGTCATCGGCCACGTGGCGTTCGGGCACGGCGTCCACCACTGTCTCGGCGCTCCCCTGGCCCGCATGGAGATGCGAATCGCGTTCCCCGCCCTGCTGCGCCGGTTCCCCGGCCTGCGACTGGCGGGCGAGCCCCTGTTCCGGTCCTTCACCGTCGTACACGGCCTGACCACGATGCCGATCACCTGGTAGCCGTCCGCTCGCCGACGTCGAGCAGAAGCTCGTCGCTCCTCCTCGCCGCGTACGCCGGCCGGGCACCGAGCACAGAACCGTTCGCGCCGGGCGGCGGCCCGGCGGCCTCCTCCCCCGATCCCGGATGGGGGGAGGAGGCCGTGCGGGCGCCCGATGTCAGGCGACCGAGGCGGGGAACCTCTCCCAGACGCGGTGGGCGGCCATCAACCGCTGCACGGCGGTGAACACCTCGGTGGCGGAGTCACCGGAGACCACGCCCGGCGTGCCGGTGATGCCGGCCTGCGCGAGCAGCTTCGCGCCGCCGCCCCACGCGCCGATCGCCTTGGCGTGCCGCCAGCACTCGTCGATCATGAGCATGACCCGCGGATCGACCATGGCCGCATCGCCCGCTCCCGCCTTGGCGTCGCGCGCGGGCAGCGCGTCCGGTGCCGGCGCCGGCGCGGCCGCCAGCAGCAGCGCGTCGAACTCGATCGAGCGGGCGGTGGCGAAGGTCCGCTGCACGGGCAGGTCGCCCAGCATGCCGCCGTGCGGCGCGATCAGCAGCGGCACCATCCCGGCGGCGAACACGGCCTTGCGCAGGTCGCGTACGCCGTCGAGGTCGGCGCCGTCGTCGACCACGATGCCGACCATGCGGCCGTCACCCGGCCACTCCTTCCCCACCTGCGAGAGCGCGGGGCTGGGCGCCGGCTCGGCGAGCGGCAGGGTCGGCTCCGGCGCGGGCAGCCCCAGCCCGGTGGCGACCTCCCGGCACAGGACCGGGTCGATGTTCGCCAGGCACTGGAGCTGACGCTCCTTGATCGCCTGCTCGTAGCACTTGCCCAGCTCGAAGGTGTAGGCGCGGATGATGTGCTCCTTCTCCACCGGCGTCATGCTCAGCCAGAACAGGCGCGTCTGACTGAAGTGGTCGTCGAAGGAGACGGGGTTGGCACGGACCTTCCTCGCCTGGGCGACCTCGACCGGCACGTCGGTGTACGCCTTCTCGCCGTCGCCGGCCACGAACGGGTTGCCGCCGTCCAGGGAGTTCGGCCGGTACGGCGCGACGCCGGCGTGGACGGCGTGCTGGTGGAAGCCGTCGCGCAACATGTCGTTGACCGGGCAGTGCGGACGGTTGATCGGAATCTGCGCGAAGTTCGGGCCGCCCAGCCGCGTGATCTGCGTGTCGAGATAGGAGAACAGCCGCGTCTGCAGCAGCGGGTCGTTGGTGACGTCGATGCCCGGCGGCAGGTGCCCGACGTGGAAGGCGACCTGCTCGACCTCGGCGAAGAAGTTGGTGGGCGTCCGGTCGAGCGTCATCTTCCCGATCGCCTGCACCGGCGCGAGCTCCTCGGGCACGATCTTCGTCGGGTCCAGCAGGTCGATGCCCTCGAACGTCTGGTCGGGATTGTCGGGGAAGACCTGGATGCCGAGCTCCCACTCGGGGTAGGCGCCGGCCTCGATCGCGTCGTAGAGATCGCGGCGGTGGAAGTCCGGGTCCATGCCGCCGAGCATCTGCGCCTCCTCCCAGGTCAGGGAGTGCACGCCGAGCTTGGGCTTCCAGTGGAACTTGACCAGCACCGTCTCCCCGGCCTCGTCGACCAGCCGGAAGGTGTGGACGCCGAAGCCCTCCATCATGCGGAAGGAGCGCGGGATCCCGCGGTCGGACATGTTCCACATCGTGTGGTGCTGCGCCTCGGTGTGCAGCGAGACGAAGTCCCAGAACGTGTCGTGCGCGCTCTGCGCCTGCGGGATCTCCCGGTCCGGGTGCGGCTTGCCCGCGTGGATGACGTCGGGAAACTTGATGCCGTCCTGGATGAAGAAGACCGGGATGTTGTTGGCGACGAGATCGAAGGTGCCCTCGTCGGTGTAGAACTTGGTGGCGAACCCCCGGGTGTCGCGGACCGTGTCGGCCGATCCGCGCGAACCGAGGACCGTGGAGAACCGCACGAAGACGTCGGTCTTCTTCCCCTTCTTCAGGAAACCGGCTTTGGTGACCGCTTCGGCGGTGCCGTACGCCTCGAAGACGCCGTGGGCGCCGGCGCCCCGGGCGTGGACGACCCGCTCGGGGATGCGCTCGTGGTCGAAATGCGTGATCTTCTCGCGCAGATGGTGGTCCTGCAGCAGGGTCGGGCCGCGATCGCCCGCCTTCAGCGAGTGGTCGGTGTCGCGCAGCCGCGCCCCCTGCGCGGTGGTGAGGTGGGCGCCCTGCTGTCCCTTGGCCGTGGCGGGCGCGCCGGTCTCCGCTCCGGTCGGCGTGACGGTCGCGGGAGCGCCCTGCTCCTTCTTCGGAGGCAGCGGGTCGCGCGGCGTCGTCGGCTCCTCCAGGGGCGCCGGGGCGCTGCCCGGCGAACCGGGCACGTCCGGCGTCAGGAAGTCGGTCACCTTCTCCGCTGCGTTCTCCACGACCTCCTTGACCGCCTTGGCAGGCTTGCTGGCATCCATCGTGCGACTCCTCCATCAAGCGGTTACGAGCAGTCCGCGCGCCGTACCCGCTGGTAGGAGGGCCAAACCTGTCAGCGGGCCTCCGAACACAGCGGTGTCCCCGCGGCGGGCCGCCGCGGGGACACGTGCCGCCGCAGGCCTCAGCTGTACGGACGGTTGGACATGTGCTCGGCCGTGCCGACGCGGTGCTTCTGCTTGCGCAGACCGGCGAGGCCGAGCAGACCGAGCAGGCCCAGCAGACCCCACAGGCCTCCGCTGCCGCCATCGTCCCTGCCCTGGCCGGGTTGCGGTGACGGACTGGGCTGGCTGTACGTGGCCGGCGCGACGGGCGTCTCCGCCGTGGCGGCCGCGGCCGGAGCGAGCGCGAGCAGGAAGGCCAGCCCCAGGCTCGTGAGCATCTTGCGCATTGGTTCCCCCGATCCGGCGGTCTCGCGATCGGGAGACCGCCATCTGTCCCCTCCGGACGAAGCCCCTGTAGTGGGAGGGTCGCCCCTCTGCCTTCGCGACGGGACGCGATTCGCTACTCGCCCGTCACGGTGTATCTGCGCAACCGGGGCCGATCGCCCTCGTGGGTTGTCGCGCCGAGGTCCGTCGGCTCCTCCGGGCGCGTCATCGCGTCCTCGATGCCGCCCGTGCCGGCGCCGATCCCCGTGCCCGTGCCGGCGCCGATCCCCGTGCCCGTGCCGGTGCCGATGTCCGTGCCGGTCTCCATGCCACCGGTCTCCACGCCACCGGTCTCGCCGTAGCCGAGGCGCTCACGTTCACGCAGGCCGCCCTCGTGCGCCCAGCCGCCCTCACCGGGCCGGTTGGCCTCCCGCCAGGAGGTCTCCCAGCTCATTCCGTAGTAGCGGTACAGGTCGCGCTCCTCATCGGCCGACAGATGCCCGCCGGCGTCGACGTCGATGTTCGGAGCGTCCTTGACGCGGTCCTTGTCGTAGGGCACCTCGACGTGGTCGGCGACCAGCTCCGCGTCCCGCATGGGCACGAAGGACTCCTTGATGCCGAACAGGCCGGTCTTGATGCACAGCCACTCGGGCCTGCCGGTGACCTCGTCGAGGAAGACGTGCTTGACCTCGCCGATCTTGTTTCCGTTGATGTCGAAGAGGTCGTGGTCCAGCACCGCGGGGATCTGCTCCTGTGTGATCATGCGCTTCCCTCCTCCCCTTGCACCCCGATCCTCACCGCGCATATCTGATCAATGCACCCGAGGAACTGATAAATACCGAAGGGAGGGATTGAAAAGGCCGACCTTTGACAGCTCGGCCAGACCGGACACTCCGCCGCACCACCTGCGCCGGCGTGCCGGGTGAGTTCGTCGGCGTGGGGGACGAACGCCGCGGTCACCGGCGGGGACGCTGAGCGGGCGGGCCTTCGTCGGCCAGGCCGGCCCACTGGACCACGGGCCCGCCTTCCTGACTCCGGTTCGACTTCACTCGACCGGCTGCCGCATGCGCCGGCGAACGCGCTGGATGCGGGCCGAGCCGCTCTCTCGGCCACCGAATCCGAGATCCATGCGCCGCCTGAGTGAGTCCTGCACGATCTCCCCGAGTGGGGCATCCCTCCACTTCTTCCACGACTTCGGCCGTCGCGTCAGAAGACGCTCCTCCGCAGCCGCCCCGGCGACTTCATCGACAACGCCCTTGGCCGCCTCAAGCACGAGGTTTGCATTCCGCCGGTTGGCCCGATGCGGGAGCTTCTTGCTCCGTGCGATGTTCTTGCGTGAGCTCTTGTCGCTCTCGCCGTAGTCGTTGCGGCGATCCTTGGCATAGCTCAGCGCCTTCTTCTCCTGAGGGCTCCTACGACGCCGCCCCACCCACCGCCTCCGCAACTGTCGGACTACTGCTCCGACGCTACCCAGCAGGGACTCACAGAGTCGATCGAGATTCCGGCTCCTCGTCCTCCAGCCGGCGCGTGCGGCCTGCAGCTCGCCCTTCTCATGGCATCGACGAGCCCTGCCGGGTCATCTGTCTCCCGCGATCTCCGCAGACGGCGACGGGTGCAAGGGCGGCGCACCCACGCGGAGCAACACCAAACCGTCATCGTCCCACTCGGCACGCGTCTGCGGCGGCGGCAGCTCCACGCCCGCCAATCCTGCTGGCGAGGAGAACTCCGCGCGAAGATGATCGACAAGTTCCTCGGCGCGCCGAACCGTCGGCGCGAGGTCGTCCGGAGCCTCGACGCTGAGGCCGAGGACGGCCGCGCCCTCATCAGTGATCGTGATGATCGCTCCTTGATGGTCGCGCCCTCTCAGGTACAGCGAGAACCCGCCGCCGCTGCGGGGCCTCAACTCGTCGATCGCACACAGATCGGCATCGTTCGCCACACCCGAAAGGTAGATCCGCCGGAACGCGGCGAGCCGCTCATCACCGGGGTCGTCGACATCCACGTAGGTGGAGATGAACCGGTCGAGGATCGGCGGCCCAGGGTCCGCAACCCACACGTACGCATCAAGCCAGGGATACACAGACCCGAGCGTAGATCAGCGATACGCGGCGTGAGCTCCCACTGTCACTTCACATCAGTACACGTCACCCGACGAAGCAGCAGACGCGGGGAAGACCGGAAGAGGCCACCCGCGTGGTCGCGAGTGGCCTCTGAGCTGTGTGGGCGATACTGGGATCGAACCAGTGACCTCTTCGGTGTGAAGCAGATCGGCCACACCGCCGACGTGCCGCTGAAGCGGCGTTGACCTGGGCTGACCGTCCGCGGACGTCCGTACGGTTCTACGGGCGTCCGTGGCCGTTGTCACCCAGTTCGTCACTCAGGCGGACCACCGGACGCAACGCGGCTCTACGTCTCGAGTTACCCCGCCCATGTCACATTGAAGATCGTGATGAGTTCCTCGGCCTCGTCCACCTTGAAGTACAAGACGCCGAAATCCCCGAAGGTGCTCATGCGGAATTCAGGCTCGTCCTTGTAGAGGGCGCGCGCATCCCAAGGCTCTTCTACGAGATCCGTCGTGCGCAAGATCAGAGCATCGAGCGCCTCCTCTGGGAGGCCCTTCATCTGAGACAACGCCGCCACGTGAAGCTTCACGCGGTAGCTCATCGGTGGTCGGCCCAACCAGGAAAAGCGTCCTCCATCGAAACGAACTCATCGCGCCGATTCTCACGAACCGCTTGCTCGGCACGAGCGAAGTCCGGATTGGACACCGCAGTCGCATGTAGCCGCCACACGCGCAACAACTCACGAAGTTGCTGGAACCGCCATACCTCGTGGGCCGCATCCAACGCGCTGTGGTACTCGCTGAGAAACTGCTCATGCCACCGCTCCGGCAGCACACGCAAGATCTCCGCAGGGTCGTCCTCGGCGTGATGCACCGGCTCAGCAGTCATGCCATCAGGCTACCGCCGCAGCCTGGGGCACCCCGAATGTTCCGCCACATCGATCAACTCACGTCGTCCCGGCAGACTGTCGGCATGCGCACGGACGATCACGTACCTGCGGACGTCGAGGCCCTCCTCCTCGATCGCGATTCGCAGATCAGCGCCTCCCGGGACGAGTTGGCAGGCCGTGAGAGCGCCTGCGCGAGTGGGGCCGAGGCCGTGGAGGGCCACCTGCGCCGGGTGGTCGCCGATCTCAACCGAATCCCCGAACTGGTCGTTGAGCACGCGGAGTTCGGACACTACGGCTCCGGCTACGCGTCATTCGTCGACGTCCTCCTGACCCGGCGAGACGGATCCGCCCGCCGCGTCGATCCAGACGGCTATACGACGGTTGAAGGATTGTCAGTGGCGTTGTGCCGCCTCGCCCCGATCGCATGCATCCTGTCTCCCGCCGAGCGCTCCCATCACCCCGCCGGTCACGGGCACCACTCCATGCCATCGCTGGATACCGTCGCCGAAACACCGATCCTCGGATGGGAGAAAGGCTGCGAACAGATCTCCCAGGTCCTGCATCGACACCGCATCATGCTCGTCGGCCCTCGCCTCCTCAGCCGGCCGGCCTTGCCCCGCCTGAAGATCGATACCAACCTCGGCGACGGGCCGCACTATTCGATCTTCGACGTCTGGTTCCACTGGGTGGACTGATGGTGCAACCGATCCATGGAACGGCGGGCCACCGGAACGGTAGTCACTCAGGCGAAACAAAAAGCCGGTCCGCTGGACAGCGGCCCGGCTTCCTGATCTGCACGAACGTGGTGGGCGATACTGGGATCGAACCAGTGACCTCTTCGGTGTGAACGAAGCGCTCTCCCGCTGAGCTAATCGCCCGGGATCGTCTGCGCCTCGCGGCGCCGACGGGGAAAACCATACCGCACTCGAGGGGGTGATGGCGAAAGCACGGCCCGGTCGCCTCGATCGTCCCGCCTTCGTCAACACCTTCGAAAGGTTCGCCAGACCGTCCCCGGCGTGGGGGTGTGGTGTCATAGCATCGTGATGCTCCATGCTCGACCTATACGCACGACCTGAGATCATTCGCCCGCAATGGCATCGCCGGCGCGGCCCCGCCGACACGCAAAGCAGAGGTAAGGACAAGCCTGTTGGTGATGTTTGAGCTGGTAGATGACCGAATGTCAAGCTGTGATGTGCGTTACAGAAGGGCCTGGAGGCGGAATCTTTCCTACGGGTCTCTTCGTTCGTCTCGTAGCGCGAGCGCCCGGCGAGGCCCGACCGGACAGTGAAGACGCAGTGAAAGCCCCTGACAGGGGACCCGACGACGAAAAGGTTTGGCTGACGATGAACAGCACCACCGTCTCTGCCGAGCTAGGCCTTCGGCTTGTGGTCCCCGACCGTACGACCGTCCCCCTGCTCGCCGGGCTGAGTTACACGGCCGAGGATCCGTACGCCATCCGGATGGCCTTCCACGTGGGGAATGACGAGCCGGTCGAGTGGATCTTCGCCCGCGAGCTGCTGACCGTCGGCATCGTGCGGCGCGTCGGAGACGGCGACGTCCAGGTGTGGCCGGCCCGGTCGGACGGCGAGCGCACGCTCAACATCAGCCTGACCTCACCCTTCGGCCAGGCCCTGTTCGAGGTGCCGCTGGCCCCACTCACCGAGTTCCTGCATCGGACCTACGAGCTCGTCTCCGCCGGCCGTGAGACCGACTTCATGGACCTGGACGAGGAGCTCACCAACATGCTGTGGAGCTCCTAGAAATCAGCCCAGCTTCCGCTGGATCCCTTTCATCCGCGCGATCTCGATCCGCTGGCCGGTGACGACGTCCTGGGCCATCGTCCGCATGGTGTGGTCTCGTCCCCGGCGCAGTTCCTCCGCCGCCATGCTCACCGCGCCCTCGTGGTGCCGGATCATCAGCGTGAGGAAGAGCCTGTCGAAGGCGCGCCCCCGCGCCGTACGCAGCCGGTTGAGCTCCTCCTCACCGGCCATGCCGTAATCGCTCGTGACGTGGCCGTGGCCGGACGGCGGCGTACGGCCCAGTCCCCGCAGCCAGGCCTCCATCACCGCGATCTCCGGGCGCTGCCCGTCCAGCACGCGGCCGGCCACCGCGGTCACCAGCGGGTCGCCGGTGCGCGCCGCGGCCAGCCCGGCCATCTCCAGCGCCTGCCGGTGATGCGGGACCATCGCCTCGGCGAACCGGACGTCCGCCGCCACCGGCCCTGTCCGAGCGGCTGAACGGCCCGGCGGGGAACCGGACCGCCCGGGGGCGCCGGGCGCGATCACCGGGGCGTCGGCGCGCGCAGGTGGAGCGGCCCCGGACGAGCAGGCGGCCAGCGCGGGCGCAACTGCCAGCACAACCGTTACCAAACCGGTCCGCACCGGCCGCGGGCTCGACATAACTTCCATAGTGGGCGATGATCCGCGGACATGGGGGCGATGTGAGCAGACCGAGGCTGAAGGCCGCGCTGGTGGCGACCGTTGTCCTCCTGGCCCCGGCATGCGCCCCCGCCGGGCCCGCTCCCTCGCCGACGGCCGCCACGGACGGCACGGACGGCATTCCGGCCCGCGACGAGATCAGGCACAGCCCCAACATGAAGGTGGTCGCCAACGTCCCCCTGGCGGCGCCGTTCGACGGCCCGGACGACTGGGGCACCGACATGGCCTTCCAGGGCCGTTACGCGTTCGTGGGCAACTACGGGGGCTTCACGGTGCACGACATCGGCGACCCCGAGCACCCGAAGGCCGTCGCGCGGGTGAAGTGCCCGGGCGGGCAGAACGACATCTCGGTCTCCGGCGACCTGCTGTTCCTGTCGGTCGACGAGCCCCGTACGGACGACACCTGCGCGAGCGAGGCCGGGGACCCTGCGGCCGCGGGCGCGTGGGAGGGCATCCGCGTCTTCGACATCTCCGACAAGGCACATCCGCGCTATTTGAAGTCCGTACGCACGGAGTGCGGCTCCCACACCCACGCGGTCGTGCCGGGGAAGGACGCCGGGACGGTCTACCTGTACGTGTCCTCCCCCGGCCCGGAGCCCGACACGACGAACTGCGCGCCGCCCCACCAGAACATCTCGATCGTGGCGGTTCCCGTCGGCGACCCAGGCGAGGCGCGGGTCGTGGCCAAGCCCGAGCTGTTCGCGGGCAGGGCGGCGGGCGAGGACGGCCTGGGCGGCTGCCACGACATCACCGTCTACCCCGAGAAGGACCTGGCCGCCGGGGCCTGCTTCGGCGACGGCGTCCTGCTGGACATCTCCGACCCGGTGCGCCCGAAGCTGCTGCAGACCGTGCGCGACGAGGAGAACTTCTCCATCTGGCACTCGGCCACGTTCAACAACGACGGCACCAAGGTCGTCTTCAGCGACGAGATGGGCGGCGGGGTGGCCGCCACCTGCCTGCCCTCGGTGAGCGAGACCAAGGGCGCGGACGCGATCTACACGCTGACGCCGGAGCGCGAGCTCGTCCGGCAGGGCTACTTCAAGATCCCCCGGGCCCAGGACGCCCAGGAGAACTGCGTGGCCCACAACGGGGCGCTGGTGCCCGTACCGGGCCGCGACGTGATGGTCCAGGGGTGGTACATGGGCGGAGTCTCGGTCTGGGACTTCACCGACTCCGCCCATCCGCAGGAGATCGCCTACTTCGAGCGCGGGCCGCTGGCGCCGGAGCTCCATCTCGGCGGCTCCTGGTCGGCCTACTACTACAACGGCTACATCTACTCCAGCGACATCACGAAGGGACTCGACGTGCTGCGCGTGGACGACCCCCGCACCGATCCCGCCAAGGCCGTGCGGATGGAGGAGCTCAACGCCCAGAGCCAGCGCTCCTACTGAGGATCACGGGTCGACGTCGGCCGCCGAGCGCTCGGCGAAGACCTTCATGGCCTCCAGCGTGACCGGCCCGGGCGCCTGGGGCAGCACCTTCCCGTCCACGGCCCCGATCGGCTGGATGTCACGGGTCGTGGAGGTGAGGAAGGCCTCCTCGGCCTCGTGCAGCGCCGAGATCGGCACGTCGGCCTCCTCGCCGCCGCACCATTCGAGGGTGAGCGCGCGGGTGACGCCGGCCAGGCAGCCGGAGGCGAGCGTCGGGGTGATCAGGCGCCCGCCGGTGACGATGAAGATGTTGCTCCCCGTGCCCTCGCACAGGTGCCCGGCCAGGTTCTCGAAGATCGCCTCGGCGCCGCCGCGCTCCTTGGCGTACGCCAGGGCCTTGGCGTTGTCGCCGTAGGAGGTGCTCTTGACGCCGGCCAGCGCGCCGCGCTCGTTGCGGGGCCAGGGCACCACGACGACGTCGGCGGTGGCGGGGAACGGCGCCTGCTCGCCCACGATGACGATCGCGTTCGTGCCGGCCGACCCCCGGTCGGAGCCGAGCGGGCCGGGGCCGCTGGTGTAGGTGATCCTGATGCGCGCCAGCGGCCACTTGGGCGCGGCCGCCAGGCAGCGGCGCACCCCGTCGGCGATCGCGCCGAGGTCGGGCTCGGGCAGGTCCATCCGCTTGGCCGACAGCGCCAGCCGGTCGAGGTGGCGGGTCAGCGCGAAGGACTCCCCGTTCACCGCCTTGACCGTCTCGAACACGCCGTCGCCGACCATCAGCCCGTGGTCGTACACCGAGACCACGGCCCTGTCGGGCTCGTACAGCTCCCCGTTCACCCAGATGGGTACAGACATCTCCTGCTCCGTTCGTTACCGATGTCGCGGGCCGTCCCCGGACGCGAGGCCGATGAGCCTGGCGGCCTTGAGCTCGGTCTCGCGCCATTCCCTCCGGGGGTCGGACCCCCAGGTGATGCCCGCTCCCGTACCGAACCGGATCGTGTCGTGCTCGATCCAGAAGGTGCGGATGCCGACCGCCAGCGCCCCCTCGCGCCGGTCGGCGTCGACCCAGCCCACGGCCCCACAGTACGGCCCCCGGGGCTCTGGTTCGAGCTCGTTGATGATCCGCAGCGCCGACGACTTCGGCGCCCCGGTCACCGAACCCGGAGGGAAGGTGGCGGAGAACAGCTCCGGCCAGCCGGCGCCGCCGGCGAGCCGCGCCCGCACCGTGGACACCAGGTGCACGAGCCCGGGGTGCTCCTCGACCGCGAACAGCGAGGGCACGGTCACCGAGCCTACCTCCGCCACGCGGCCGAGGTCGTTGCGGACGAGGTCGACGATCATGAGGTTCTCGGCGTAGTCCTTGTCGAGGAGATCGTCCGCCGTCACGCCGGTGCCCTTGATCGGCCGGGACTCGACCACCTCGCCGCTCCTGGACAGGTACAGCTCCGGCGAGGCCGACACGACGGTCAGCCCGGGCACGCCGACCACGGCCGCGTACGGCGCGGGGTTGCCCTCGGCCAGCCGCGTGGCGAGCGCGAGGGGATCCACGTCCGGGGAGGGCAGCGGCGCGGACAGGACCCGGCAGAGGTTGGCCTGGTAGACCTCTCCCCGCTCGATGTAGTCCCTGATGCGCCGGACGCCCCGCTCGTAGCCCTCCCGGTCGAGGGACGTGGCCCAGGCGTCGCGGGCGGGTCCCCGCCAGGGGCCGCGCGGCGGGGGCAGCGGAGCGGGCCGCACCCGGTCGAACCGCGCGCAGACCACCTTTCCCTCGTACGACACGACCACCGCCCACCAGCCGGAGCCGTCGAGGGCGGCCAGGTCGGTGGTCACCTCTCTCAGGCCCGTGGCCAGGCGGCCCCCGATATGGGCGAAGGCGTCGTACACGTGTCCATTGTCGCTCCCCCGCCGGGGCCGGAAGGTCAGCCGGGGACGGATCGGGACAGCAGGCCGAGCAGCGCGCGGGCGGCCGGAAGCGGTGCCGTGCGCGGCAGGGCCGCGTAGACCGTGCGGCGCGGCGCGAACTCGCCGAGCGACCGCAGCGCCACGTCTCCGCGTACGGCGGGCGCGGCCATGGCGGGCACCAGCGTCACCCCGAGCCCGGCGGCCACGTAGCCGAGCTTGCCGGTCCACTCCCCGATCCGCAGGTCGACCCTGGGCGCGAAACCGGCCCGGGCGCAGGCGGCGCCGAGCATGGTCACCGTGCCGGGAGGGGCGCCCTCGATCCAGCTCTCGTCGCGCAGGTCGCGCAGGTCCACCTTCTCGCACCCGGCCAGCGGGTGGTCGGCGGGGAGGGCGACGAGCAGTTCGTCCTCCAGCAGGGGGGTGACCTCCACCTCCGGACCCGCTCCGAGGCCGGAGGGGTAGTCGCTCACCACCGCGATGTCGATCTCGGCGCGGCCGAGGCCGTCCATCAGCGCCGTGCTGAGGCCCTCCACCATGCTGACCGCCACCTCCGGGCGGGTCGCCCGCAGCTCGCGCAGGGCGGCGGGGACCAGCACGGCGTTGGCCGTGGCGAACGCGCCGACCCGCAGCCGCCCGCCGGTGCCCTGGTGGATGGCGGCGAGCTCCTCCCCCGCCCGGCCGAGCCGCTCCAGCACCTCGCGGGCGTAGCGGTGCAGCGTCCGGCCCGCGGGCGTCAGCCGCACCCCCCTGGGCAGCCGCGCGAACAGCGGGCCGCCCGCCTGGGCCTCCAGGGTCGCGATGCGCCGGGAGACCGCCGACTGGGTGTAGTTGAGCTGCACCGCGGCGGCCGTGAACGACCCCGTACGGGCCACGACGTCGAGCAGCACAAGCGCGTCGGTGTCGAACATGCTCCGATCCATGAGCGAGGGGAATTGATGCCATGCAATCTAGTCGCTGGTGGAATGGTTTCTTCCTCCCATAACGTCCAGGGACATGATTGCTTTTCTTGGTCTGGGCCGCATGGGCGTTCCGATGGCCGGACGCCTCGTCGCCGCCGGCCACAAGGTGGCCGTGTGGAACCGTACGCCACGGGACGTGCCGGGCGCGGAGGCGGCCCCCTCCCCCGCCGCGGCCGTCGCCGGAGCGGACGTGGTGATCACCATGCTGAGCGATCCCGAGGCGGTGTCCGAGGTGGTGCGGGCGGCGCTGCCGGGGCTGCGGCCGGGGTCGGTGCTGGTGGAGATGTCCACGATCGGCCCCGGCGCGGTGCGGCGGCTGCGCGGCCTGCTCCCCGCGGGCGTGGGCCTGGTCGACGCGCCCGTGCTGGGCAGCGTGGGCCCGGCCGCCGAGGGCACGCTGGTCGTGCTCGCCGGCGGCGTCCGCGAGGACCTGGACCGCGTGTCGGACGTGCTGCGCGTCTTCGGGACGGTCCACGAGGCGGGCGGGCCGGGAGCGGGCGCCGCGACCAAGCTCGCCGTGATGAGCGCCCTGGTGACCGCCCAGGTGGGGCTGGCGGAGACGCTGGCCTACGCGGACGCGCTCGGGGTGGGCCGCACCGCGCTCCTGGACGTCCTCGGGGCCACGCCGCTGGCCGGGCTGGCGGAGCGGCTGCGGCCCGTGGCCGAGTCGGGCCCGTTCGAGACGCGATACGCCCTCGGCCTGGCCGCCAAGGACCTGCGGCTGGCCACCGAGGGGCCGGGGAGCCGCCAGACGGTCACCGCCGCCGCCCGCGACCTGCTGACGGGGGCGGTCGCGGCCGGGCTGGCGGGGCACGACCTCACCGCCGTCGTCCCCTTCGCGGCATCCCGGGCGGCGGAGACCACCGGGAAGGCGGTGCGCGCGGTCAACCCGCCCTCGGTGCCGGCCACCAACGGCTACTACTCGCACGCCGTGCGCTTCGGGGACCTGCTGTTCGTGTCCGGGCAGGTGGCGCTGGACGAGGACGGGAAGGTCGTCGGCGAGGGCGACCTGGCCCGGCAGTCCGAGGTCGTGATGGAGAACCTGGGCCGGATCCTGGCCGACCAGGGCTCCTCGTTCGACCGGATCCTGCACATCAGGACGTTCCTGACCGACATGGACCGGCTGCGCGAGTACGGCGAGGTCCGCGGCCGCTTCATCACCGGCGAGCCGCCCGCCAGCACGACCGTGGAGGTGGAGCGGCTGTTCCGGCCGGGACTGATGATCGAGGTCGAGGTGGTCGCCGCCCTCTAGACCTCAGGCCAGGGGGCCGGTGGCGGACTCGGCGGCGGCGACCACGGCGCCGCTGCCGACGAGGCGGACGACCGCCTCGATCTCCGGGGCGAGGAAGCGGTCCTGCCCCGGCCCCGCGACGGACTCGCGCAGCGCCGCGACGACCGCGCCGGTCCCCGGCGCCGGCGCGTACGGCGCGCGCAGGTCGAGCGCCCGGGCGGCGGTCAGCAGCTCGATCGCGAGCACGCGGGTGAGCCCGTCGACGGCGCGGCGCAGCTTGCGGCCGGCCGACCAGCCCATCGAGACGTGGTCCTCCTGCATGGCGGAGCTGGGGATCGAGTCGACGCTCGCCGGCACCGCCAGCCGCTTGAGCTCGGAGACGATCGCCGCCTGGGTGTACTGCGCGATCATGTGCCCGGAGTCCACCCCCGGGTCGTCGGCGAGGAAGGCCGGGAGCCCGTGGCTGCGCGCCACGTCGAGCATCCGGTCGGTGCGCCGTTCGGCGATCGAGGCGAGGTCGGCCACGGCGATGGCCAGGAAGTCCAGGACGTACGCCACCGGGGCGCCGTGGAAGTTGCCGTTGGACTCCACGCGCCCGTCGGCGAGCACGACGGGGTTGTCGACGGCGCTGGCGATCTCGCGGGCGGCGACGGCGGAGGCGTGGGCGAGGGTGTCCCTGGCGGCCCCGGCGACCTGGGGGGCGCACCGCAGGGAGTAGGCGTCCTGGACGCGGGTGCAGGAGCCGTCGCGGTGCGAGGCCATCACGCCGGAGCCGGCGAGCAGCGTCCGCATGTTGGCCGCCGCCAGGGCCTGGCCGGGATGGGGCCGCAGCGCCTGCAGGTCGGCCGCGAACACGTAGTCGGTGCCGAGCAGCGCCTCCACGCTCATCGCGGCGCTGATGTCGGCGGTGGTGAGGAGCCGGGACAGGTCGTGCAGCGCGAGCACCAGCATGCCGAGCATGCCGTCGGTGCCGTTGATGAGCGCGAGCCCCTCCTTGGCCGCCAGCTCGACGGGCTCGACGCCGCATTCCTTGAGCGCCTCGGCGGCGGGACGCAGCCGTCCCTCCGCGTCCCGCACGACGCCCTCGCCCATGACCGTCAGGGCGACGTGGGCGAGCGGGGCGAGGTCTCCCGAGCAGCCGAGGCTGCCGTACTCGTGCACGACCGGGGTGAGCCGGGCGTTGAGCAGGGACTCCAGCACCCGGGCCGTGGCCGGACGCACGCCGGTGTGCCCGGTGGCGAGCGTGCGCAGGCGCAGCAGCATCATGGCCCGCACGACCTCGGTCTCCACCTCGGGCCCGGAACCGGCCGCGTGCGAGCGGACGAGACTGCGCTGGAGCCGGCCGCGCAACGCGGGGTCGATGTGCCGGGTGGCGAGGGCGCCGAAACCGGTGGAGACGCCGTAGGCGGGGGTGTCGGCCTCCGCGAGCTCCTCGATCCGCCCCCGGGAGGCCGCCATCTCGGCGATCGCGTCGTCCGTCAGGCCGACCGGTGCGCCGTATCTCGCGACCCGGACCACGTCGTCGAAGGCGAGCGGCCCGGGGCCGACGGCCACGACCTCGTTGTCGTGCATCGTCCCACTCTTTCACGTAGGCACGCGCGTGCGCGCGCGTGGTTGGTAACCAGCGTATCTCAGCTTAGGTCCTTACATCCGAAGAGCCTCTCCAGTCCCTCGCACCCCGCGGCGGTCAGCCGGAGAGCCCGGGGCACCGTGCCGCGCACCAGCCACTCCCGCGCCAGGAGCCGGTCCAGGACCGCGGCGCCGAGCGCTCCGCCCAGGTGCGGCCGGCGTTCCAGCCAGTCGAGGCAGTCGGGGGCGAACCTGCGGCGGGCCCGGCGCACCCGCTCGACGTCCACGCCCAGCTCCATCAGCGCCTCGGCGCCGCTCGGGGTAAGCATGCAGCCGCCGTCGGCCTCGATCAGACGCCCCTCGCGCACCAGCGCGTCGTACAGTTCGACGCCCACCCGCCCGGCGAGGTGGTCGTAACAGCTGCGGGCCTGCCGCAGCAGCACGGCCCGCCGCGACTGCCGCAGGGACCGTACGGCGACGCGCCCGCTGACCCGGGCCAGGACCTCGATGACGCGGGCGACGTCGGGGCCGGCGAGGCGGTAGTAGCGATGCCGTCCCTGTTTGACCACCGTCACCAGGCCCCCGTCGAGGAGCCGGGCCAGATGGGAGCTCGCGGTGGGGGCGCTCACGCCGGCGATCCCGGCCAGTTCCCCGGCCGCCAGAGCTCTGCCGTCGAGCAGCGCGGTGAGCATGGCGGCGCGGGCGCCGTCCGCGATCAGGGCCGCCACGGGGGCGATGTCGGCGTCCCCCTCGATCTCGGCCGTCGTGGGCTGCGGCGTGCCCCCGGCGGCACCGGGGATCGCGGCGTGGGTGCGGTCATGCGTCACGGACATGCTCCGACGCTAACCCCAGAACGGTTCGACGGGGCTGGAAGCATCGGCCGCAACTCGCGGCGTGAGCAGGGAGAACACCGCTGATTTGGGGAGTCGCGGGAGATTGGATAAAGTGCTCCACGTGAGTCCGGCCGAGAGCCGGGACGCGGAAGTGGCTCAGTGGTAGAGCATCACCTTGCCAAGGTGAGGGTCGCGGGTTCGAATCCCGTCTTCCGCTCGGAGCTTGACACTGTGCGGCTTGTCACGGTGCAGAGTGACGCGGTGGAGTGGCCGAGAGGCGAGGCAGCGGCCTGCAAAGCCGCGTACACGGGTTCAAATCCCGTCTCCACCTCTTGGTTCGTCCAAGGGCGATTAGCTCAGCGGGAGAGCGCTTCCCTGACACGGAAGAGGTCACTGGTTCAATCCCAGTATCGCCCACCAGCAAGAACAGGCACGAGAGGCCGGATCCCGAGATCGGGGGTCCGGCCTCTCGTCGTCCGCCTGGAATACGCGCCGCATGACGGAGTCAGGCGATTCGCTCGATTCGGCTCCCCGGCGCGGGCCGCGTATTACGATCCCCCGGAGATCGCCGATCGGAAATCCCGGCGGTCTCCCGCCGGGCGCCCCCGCGCGCCGCGGTTCGTGCTGCCATCCGGCCGTTGGAGACGACGATGCGAACGAGGCACGGCAACGACATCCGGCTCGCCAAAGGGACGACTGCGTGAGTCGCGCGAAGATCGTCATCGCGGGTGCGGGCATCGGCGGGCTGACGGCGGCGCTGAGCCTGCACGCGGTGGGGCTCACCGACGTCACGCTGCTGGAGGCGGCGACCACGATCGAACCGATCGGGGTGGGGCTGAACATCCTGCCCAACGCCGTCCGCGAACTCGACGAGCTCGGTCTCGGCGACCGGTTGCTCGGCGTCGCGATGGCGACGGGCAGCCTGTCCTACTACAACCGGTTCGGCCAGCTCATCTGGAACGAGCCGCGGGGCAAGGCGGCCGGGCACCGCTGGCCGCAGTTGTCCATCCACCGGGGGCGGCTGCAGGCCGTCCTGCTGGACGCGGTCCTGGAGCGTCTCGGCCCCGGGGCCGTGGTCGCCGGCTCCCGGGTGACCGGGTTCGAGAACCGGCCGGACGGCACGGTGGAGATCGAGGTGGCGCACCAGGTCTCCGGCGCCGTCTCGCACGTCACCGCGGATGTGCTGATCGGAGCGGACGGCATCCACTCGGGCGTCCGTGCCGCCATGTATCCCGGTGAGGGCCCGCCCCGGTGGAACAGGCTGATCGTGTGGCGGGGCAGCACCTGGGCCGGCCCCTTCCTCGACGGGCGCACGATGGTCATCGCGGGCGACGCCCGGCGCCGCGCCGTCGTCTACCCCCTGACCCGCCCGGAAGGGCCCTCGGAGCGGGTGCTGATGAACTGGGCCGTCGCCCGCCGCGCCGGCGACGACGAGTTCCCCGACCGGGCGGACTGGAACCGCCCCGTGGACCCCGAGCGGTTCCTGGCCGGCTTCGACGACCTGCGCTTCGGCTGGCTCGACGTGCCGGCTCTGATCCGGTCCGGCCAGGAGGCGCTGGAGTACCCGATGGTCGACCGCGATCCCCTGCCGGCGTGGACCTCGGGCCGGGCCACGCTACTTGGCGACGCCGCGCACGCGATGCATCCCATGGGATCCAACGGCGCGACGCAGTCCATCGTCGACGGCAGGGTCCTCGCGGCGGCGCTCGCCGGGCACGACGACATCGGCGCCGCGCTGGCCGCGTACGAGAACGAGCGCAGGCCCCGGACGACGGCCCTGCAGGAGGCGAGCCGGCGGATGGGGCCGGAGGTCGTCATCGACATCGCCGACCAGCGCGCCCCGGACGGCTTCGACTCGATCGACGCCGTCATCCCGCCGGACGAACTCGCCCGGATCTCGGCGGGCTACGCCCAGCTCGCGGGTTCCGACCCGGAGATGGTCAACGCCCGGCCTCCGGGACGGCCCGCCGCGCCGGCGGCGCGTCCGTCGGCCGCCGCGGCGGACGGGGACTGACAGGTCAGTCGGTCCGCGTGGAGAGCTCGTCGAAGAGCTCCAGCGCGGCCCGGCGCACGTCGTCGGGCGAGATGCCGTTCAGGGTGCTGCGGGCCTGGGCGGCGTCGCGGGTCGTGGCGAAGGTGATCGCGACCGACTTGGCGGCCGCGTGGCGCAGCGATCCGGTGGGCGCGCTGTCGGCCAGTGCCTGCGCGCTCGCGGCCAGGTCGAGGTTGTCTTTGCCGAACGGAGTGGTCAAAGCGTTCTCCTGGGATGTGGCGGCGTTGCCCCATTATCCGCGATGGCGTCGCGACATGGGGCGGCACCCACGTTGTTCGCGTGTCCCGTCCCGTTTGACCGGATCAGCGGCCCGTCAGACGGGCCCGTACGACGGGGTCGTGCAGGGCGTCGCGGGCCGACGGGACGTCCGGCAGCGCGCAGGCGTCCCCGGCGTCCTCCGGGCGGGCGGTGAGCGTGTCGAGGTCGGAGTCCACCGAGGGGAAGCCGTACAGGTGCGCGCCGCTCACGGTGGCGAAGGCGAGCGGGGTGCCGCTCGCCCGCGACCACCTCGGGAAGCCAGGACGGCAGGACGGCGGTCACGGCGCCGCTCCTTCGACCACGGTCACAGAGCCGACCTCCGCACCTCGACCAGGAACTCCTCGACGGCCGCCCGGTCCGGGCGGCTCGGCAGCGTGCTCCCGGCCCGGTCGTCCAGCTCGGCCAGCAGCCGCCGGCGCCACTCCAGCACCTCCGGCCAGGGCGTCTCGCCCCGCCGTACGGCGAGCAGCCGGTCGCGGCAGGCGCTCACGTCGACCAACGGCTCCCCGTGCCGGGCCAGGTGGACGGCTCCCATCAGCAGCCGGATCATGTGCATCGCCATCTTCCACCGCCTGACGTCGCCGTCCGGCCGGGGCGGGTCCTGCGGCCCGAGCCTGCGGTACTGCCGTTCGGCCGAACCCGCGAACGCGCGCTCGGCCTTCCCGGACAGGAACGCGCGGCGCAGCGACAGCAGCCGCTCGCCGTGCGGGGTGGCGAGCTCCACCAGCGGCGACCACAGGCACTCCAGGACGACCGGGTTGCCCTCCAGCGCGAGGACGCAGAACCGCTCGACCTCCCAGGAGAACTGCTCGGGCAGCGGCCCCTCCACGTGATCCGGCGGTTTGCCGAGCCGCCAGAACATCGGGGTGGGCGTCACGAACACGCCCCGCCTGTCGACGTCCGACTCCTCGGTCTCCAGCCCGTGCGCGCGCGAGCCGATCACGACCGACAGGACGGTGCCGGCGGGGGCCGCCAGGGTCATGTCGTCAGATCTCGTCACGAAGGTAGGCTCCCGGTCCGGGACGCGGAAAGGTAGCGAATTAATGGCCGACTTCGGACATGAGCTGTGGTTTGGGGCGTTTCTCACGCCGGACGCGGCGGGACACCACCGGATCGTCCGGCAGGCCGTGCTGGCCGACGAGATCGGGCTCGACGTCATCGGCGTCCAGGACCACCCGTACCAGCCGTCGTTCCTGGACACCTGGACGCTGCTGTCGACGCTCGCCGGGCGCACCGAGCGGGTGCGGCTGTTCCCCGACGTGGTGAACCTGCCGCTGCGGCCGCCGGCGGTGCTCGCCAAAGCCGCCGCGTCCCTCGACATCCTGAGCGGGGGCCGGGTGGAGCTGGGGCTCGGCTCCGGCGCGTTCTGGGACGGCATCGCCGCGATGGGCGGCCTGCGCCGCGGCCCCGGCGAGGCCGTGGAGGCGCTGGAGGAGGCCGTCGCGGTCCTCCGCGCGCTGTGGACGCCGGGCGAGGGCGTACGGCTCGACGGCAGGCACTACCGGCTGGACGGCGCGCGTCCCGGACCGTTCCCCCCGCACCCGATCGGGCTGTGGATCGGCGCCTACAAGCGGCGCATGCTGGAGCTGACCGGGCGGCTCGGCGACGGGTGGGTGCCCTCGTCCGGGTACGCCGCGCCGGGCGAGCTGGGCGCGATGAGCGGGACCCTCGACGCCGCGGCCGAGCGGGCCGGGCGCGACCCCGGCGAGATCCGCCGGGTCTACAACATCGACGGCCGCTTCTCCGCCGCCGCCGGGGAGGGCTTCCTCGACGGGCCGCCCGCCGTCTGGGCCGAGCAGCTGACCGAGCTCGCGCTCCGCGACGGCATGAGCGTGTTCGTGCTCGCCGTCGACGACGACAGGGACCTCAAGGTCTTCGCCGAGGAGGTCGCCCCCGCCGTACGCGAGGCCGTGGCGCGGGAGCGCGGCCGGGCACCGCTGGCGGGCGTCGAGAGCCCGGTCCGGGTCGCGGGCGGGACACCGTCGGGGGCGGCGCTCGACGAGGCCACCCGGCCCCGGCTGCCCAAGCGGGACATCGCCGCGCTCACGCCCCGGCAGCAGGCCAACGGCCGGCGGCTCGTGCTCATCCACGACCACCTGCGCCGGGAGCTGACCCAGATCAGGGACGCACTGGAGCAGGTCGCCGCGGGCCGCTCCGACGCCGCCGCCCTCCGCTCGATGATCAACGAGCTGACCATGCGGCAGAACTACTGGACGCTCGGCACGTTCTGCGCGTCGTACTGCCGGCTGCTGACCACCCACCACACGATCGAGGACGAGCACATGTTCCCGATGCTGGCCTCGGCGCAGGAGTCGCTGGCGCCGGTCGTGGCGCGGCTGGAGCAGGAGCACGAGGTCATCGCCGGGGTGCTGACGGGGCTGGACGCCGCCCTCGTCGCCATGATCGAGGACCCGGACCGGCTCGACGCCGTACGCGACCAGGTGGACCTGCTGTCGGACGTGCTGCTGTCGCACCTGCGCTACGAGGAGGAGGAGCTCGTGGAGCCCATCGCCCGCCTCAACCTGGACATCTGACCCCGGCGACCGGGGTCGTCCGGGGGCAGCCGGCCGTCACCAGGAGGCGCCGCGGCCGGTGGATCAGGCCGTCGTCGGTCCATCGCACGGCCGCGAGGTCCTCCTGCGCGCGCAGGCCCGGCAGCCGCGTGACCAGGGCCCGGAAGGCCTCCTGCAGTTCCATCCTGGCCAGGTTCGCCCCCAGGCAGTAGTGGGGACCGTGACCGAACGCGAGCTGCTGATTGGGCGTCGCCCCGGCGAACCTCCGGAGGTCGAACCGCGACGGATCCTCGAACGCCGAGGGATCGTGATTGGCGGCCGCCGGGTTGGGCAGCACGACGGTCCCCGCCGGGATGGTGCCGCCGGACAGCTCGACGTCCTGCGTCACCAGCCGGAGCAGGCCGTTCCCGCCCGGCCCCTCGTACCGCAGGATCTCCTCCACCGCGGATTCCAGCAGCTCGGGCCGGGCCGCCAGCTCCGCGTACCGCCCCGGGTGGCACAGCAGGCGGAACGTGCCCCGGATGATGATCGAGGCGGTCGTCTCGTGCCCCGCCATGATCAGCGTGAACACCATGTGGGTCAGCTCGTCCTCGCTCAGCGCGTCCTCCCCGTCGCGCGCCGAGATGAGCAGGTCGATGAGGTCGTCGCCGCGCCGGGTCCGGTGCTCGGCGATCAGGTCCCGGGCGTACGCCATGAACGCGGCGTATCCCTCCGCCCTGGTCTCGGCGCTCGCCTCGGACGAGGACAGGAACATCTCCGTCCAGCCGCGGAACTGCTCGAACCGGTCCATCGGCACGCCGAGCACCTCGCAGATCACCCGGGCGGGCAGCGGCAGCGCGAAGTCGGCGACCACGTCGAACTCGTCGCCGGCCGCGGCGAGCAGTTCGCCGGCGATCGCCGCCGCCCGGGGCCGCCAGCGCTCGACCTGCCGGGGAGTGAAGGTGCTCTGCATGATGCGGCGGTAGCGGGTGTGCTCGGGCGGGTCCTGGTTGATCAGCGCCGCCGGGTCGTCGTCCAGGCCGGTGCCGCTGACCATTCTGGGCAGGCCCGCCGCCCGCAGGTCGCGGCTGCCCGCCGGCGACGTGAGCACGGTCCTGACGTCCTCGTACCTGACGATCATCGGAGCCCGGTCCCCGCTCGGCATGGTGACCGGCTCCATCGGTCCTTCCGCCTGCCTGCGGGCGAGATCGGGCGAGGGGGTGCCCAGGGGACCGGGCGGGAAGTCGGGCCAGGGCCATGTGGTGCCGGACTGGTCTGTCATCGTCGCCTCCGGGCGTCGCCTGTCCTCCACGCTCGCCCGGAACGTACGTACCGGCTCCCGGCCGGTCAATGTCCCGCCGCGGCCACACCTCCGTGGAGGCTCGCGGCGACGGGGTGGTCACGGGCAGGCGTGTTTCGCACACAGAACGACGCCCCTCTGGGATGATCTCGAGGAAAACCGTCGGACGTCGAGAGACCGTGACTGATGCCCCCCATTGACCAAATAACCGCCTTCGTGTCGGCCCATCCGGTCGGAACAGCCATCATCAGCGTCATCGCCCTGGTCCTGCTGGTCCTGACCTTCTTCGCCCTGCGCGCCCTGATCCGCCTGTTCCGCCGCTGGGCGGCCGGCCGGCCCACCGAGGACATCCTCACCATCGTCGCCGCCAGCATCGCCACGGGCGTCTCCGCCCAGGGCATGTGGCGCTTCTCCGGCGACGTCCTCGGGTTCGACGGGCCGCTGCGGCTCCTGCTGTTCGCCTTCATCGAGGTCGCCGTCATCACCAGCGCCGTACGGGCGCGCCGCAACATGCGGGAGAACTACTCGGCCGGCATCGACGGCATCGCCGTGTGGGTCTTCACCTCCCTGTCGGCCGTCCTGTCGAGCATGGACGCCCGCAGCGTCGCCGAGGCCGTCTTCCGCCTCGCCGCCCCGCTCGTGGCCGCCTGGCTGTGGGAGCGCGGCATGGCCATCGAGCGGGTCCGCATCACCGGCAGGGGCCGCATCAACTGGCGGCTCACCCCCGAGCGGGTGCTGGTCCGGGTCGGCCTGGCCGAGGCGAGCGACCGTACGGCGAGCGAGGTGGACGCCCACCGGAGGCTGACCAGGGTGGCGCTGGCCGCCAAGCGGGTCCGCGCGCTGCGCGAGGCGGGGGCGTCCGACCGCAAGCTGCGGGCCGCGATGGCCAGGCTCGACAAGGCGATGGACCAGGCCGTGGAGTACACCGGCCTCGCGGTGGACGAGAAGCGGCAGGAGGCCCTGCTGTCCCAGATCGGCGCGCTCTACAACACCTCCGCGCTGATCGACCTCGCTCCGCCGGTGCCCTGGGCGCCCGAGCCCGAGCAGGCGCCGGCCGCCGCCGCGCTGCCCGCCGCGGCCATCGCCGAGCTGATCGACGACGAGGAGGAGGACGTCGCGGCCGAGCCGGCGCCCGTCGTCGACACCGCCCAGCGCGCGGCCCAGCTGCGGACCGCCCGGCAGTACTGGGACCAGCAGATCGCGCGCAAGTACGTCCCCCGGGCCGCCGACATCGCCCAGGAGGTGGGCATCCCGCTCCTCGTGGCGAAGGAGTGGCGGGCGCTGTGGAAGCTCGAACCCCAGGCGTACGCGCTGATCGAGGCGGCGTACCGGGAGCACGGCATCGTCGACACCGGCACGTTCCCGGCCATCGAGGTGCCCGAGCGTGAGCGCGTGCTCGTCGTGAACGGCTCCGCCGCGGGAGCGGCCGCGCACGACTCCTGACCGAGACGGCCACGCCCGGCCGCACAGGCGGGGCAAACGGGGGCGGCGGGACCGGACGGACCGGGCCCGCCGCCCCCGTCGCGTTTCCGCGCCTTCAGGCACCCGGCCACGCCCGCGTACCTTCTTCGCGCGCACCCGGCCACCCCGTGTGCCTTCGTGCGCACCCGGCCACGCCCGCGTAGCTTCTTCGCACGCACCCGGCCGCTTCGCGTGCCTCCCCACGCACCGGGCGACTCTGGGCGCCCCCCGAGCGCCCGCTGACCTGGCACCGCGGCACGCGCGAACGGACCGCGCCGGACGCCGCGCGCCGGCGTGGTCCGTTCGCGCGGTTCATTTTCCTGACATAGCGGGGCAAGGACACTCCTACTTTCCCGTGACATCGCGGGCGCGGAGGCGGACGTCCTCTCCTGCGACGGCCACACCGCCAGGTACGGGAGGGCTCATGGAGATTTCGGGGGACGGCGCGGGGAACCGCGTGGCCCGCCTCGCGGGGGGACGGGACCAGGTGGGGCGGGCGCGCAGGCTCGTGTCGGCCGCGCTCGGGCGAGACCATCCCCGTCACGACGACTGCGTGCTGCTGACCAGCGAGATCGCGACGAACGCCGTCGTGCACTCCCGTTCGGGGACCGGCGGCACGTTCACCGTCACCGTCTCGTGCCTGCCCGACCGCGTACGGGTCTGCGTCGAGGACGACGGCTCGGCCGGACCGCCGTGCGCCGGTCATCCGCTGCCGAACGGGTCGAGCCAGGGCGGTCGCGGCCTGCCGCTGCTGGACCTGCTGGCCGACCGCTGGGGGCTGGTCCGCGAGGGCGGCCGCAACGAGGTGTGGTTCGAGATCTGGTCCGAAGGCGACCGCCGACGCGCGGCGCTCGCCCGCCGGGGGACGGCCGCGTGGGTCCGGCCGGGGGTCGCGGCCGCCAACCACGCCCGGCCCGTGAAGTGACACAGGCGTGATGAGTGGTACAGAACCCACGGGTGATTTCTCGCACGGAAGGGGCAAAACCTAGTAAATAAATCGGGAAAGTAGGAGGACTTCCGCATGGCCCTGCCCGACTTCCTGGTGATCGGGGTGCCGAAGGCCGGCACCACGGCCCTGCATGCGGCACTGGCCCGTCACCCCCGGCTCTTCATGTCGCCCGTCAAGGAGCCGAAGTTCTTCCTCACCGACGGCCCGCCGCCCGACAGGGGCGGGCCGGGGGACGCCGAGACCTACCGCGAGCACGTGTGGCGGCGCGCCGACTACGAGGCGCTGTTCGCGGACGCCCCGCCGGGGGCGTTGCGCGGCGAGTCGACCCCCTTCTACCTGTACGACCGGGACGCCCAGCGGCGGATCCGGGAGGCGCTCCCGCACGCGAAGCTCGTCGTCTCGCTGCGCGATCCCGTGGAGCGCGCGCACTCCAACTGGACCCACCTGTGGTCGGCCGGCCTGGAGCCGATCGGGGACGTCATCGAGGCCTGCGCGGCCGAGAAGCGCCGGGTCGCCGAGGGCTGGTCGCCGTTCTGGCACTACGTGGGCCTCGGCCGGTACGGCGAGCAGCTCGCGCACCTGTTCACGCTGTTCCCCCGCGAGCAGGTGCTGGTCTTCCGCTACCGGGACCTGGTCGACCGCCCCGCCGCCACGCTCGACCGCATCTGCGCGTTCCTCGGGGTGGAGCAGGGACTCGTCGGCGAGGTGCCGAGGGCGAACGTCACCGCCCATCCGCCGCACAGCCGCACGCATCGCGTCCTGGCCCGGCTCGTCCGGCTCGGCGACCCGGTGCTGGGCCAGCGGCTCACCGCGCCGCTCGAACGGCTGCTGCAGCGCGACGCGCAGCCCCGGCGGCCGCTCACCTGGGAGCAGCGCCAGGAGTTGCTGGCCTACTTCGCCGCCGACATCGCGCTGCTGCGCGACGTGCTGGGCCGCGACTCCTTCGGCGAGGACTTCGGCGACTGGCTGCGCCCACGGGAGCGGTCCGGCGGCCTGGTCGGCGCCCGGCCGTCCGGCCAGCGGCAGGCCCGCAACGGGCGTGCCCGCGACGGCGCCCGTCTCTCGGCGGCCTCGCGGGGCCGAACGGCGGACGACGACGACCTGACGCCCGACACCACCTGACCGCCCACGGCGCCGCGAAGGCCGGGCGCCGCCGGCCGGGCCGAGGTCAGCGCAGCTCGGTACGCAGCTCGTGGGACCCGTCCGCGCGGGTCAGCTCGTAGTACAGGCGGTGGCCCCCGGGCACGGGCACGATCGACAGGTAGCGCAGCCCTCCCCCGGCGTACGGCGACTGGGCGACGGGGGAGGTTCCCGTGGCGGTGAGCGTGGACGGGCCGGGGCCGATGGCCACGCCCGTGCGCTCCTCGTAGTTCTCCTCCGCCGACGCGCGGCCGTCGTAGTAGGCGATGACGGTCTCGCCGCTGAACGTGACCGCGCTCACCCGCACGCCGCGCGAGTCCCACTCGCCCGGCCGCCGGTCGAGTGCGGTCCCCTGCCAGGCCCACTCGACGCCGTCGGCGCTGGTGGCGTAGTCGGTCACCATCTGGTCGGCCTCGTCGGGGTCCTCCAGGGGGTGGCACGACGCCCACAGGTGCCAGACGCCGCCGTGGTGGAGGATCACCGGGTCCTTCACGCCTGTCTTGAGGTCGCCGGGCAGCACGACCTGCGCGTCGGCGGGGTCGAACTCCGCCGGTCCGGCGGCCTCGATCATCTCCACCCGCCAGTGCTTGGTGCCGTAGGTGGCGCAGCTCAGGTACAGGCGCCACCTGCCCTCCGGCGTCACCACCAGCGTGGGGCGCTCCAGCGACTCGGTCTTCATCTCCTCCTTGGTGATCGTGAGGAGCCTCTCGAACCGCTCGCCGTCGGCCGAGCGGGCGATCTCCACGGCGTACCCGCGCCCCTCGTCGAGCGGCCGGCGCAGCCGGTAGGCCAGGTAGATCCACCCGTCCCGGCTCACGGCGCTGGGCGCGCCCGCCCAGCATCCGGGCCCGTCTCCGGGCGGAGGAACCGCGACGACTGACCGTTCCGGCTTCGGTGCGAACACGTCTCTTCTCCGTAGGTGCGCGACGACGGTGGGCTGCCGGCTGGGTGCCGGCACTTCTTGGCTGTAGTGACTTACCAGCGGCCCGGCGGGAGGCCAAGCGTCCTCGCCATCGGGCGACCATGTCTATATAAAACCCGCTTGCTTTGCGGGTTTTGTCAGGATAAGGCAGATGGGCCGTTGCCCGCGTCCCGCGGCACCGGCCCACCCCGCCTCGTCCCCTCACTCCTCCCTCTCGGGGCAGGGCTCCGGCCACCGGCTCCACCGCTTCCCGGACACGGCACGCACGGCCGCCCGGTTCGCCGAGGTGGACCTGGTCTCCGACGTGAAGGGCAGGGCGGCTCTCACCGATCCGAAGCCGGTCAACCCCTGGGGCCTCGCGATGGGCGCCGCTCTCCGGGTGTCCAACGCGGGGACCGGCACGGCGACCGTCTACACCGGCGGCGCGGGGACGGCCAGGAAGGCCCCCACCACGGTGACCATCCCCGGCGGCACCCCGACCGGGCGGGTCGCGTACACCGGCGACGCCTTCACGATCAAGGGAAGGGCGGGGACCGCGCCCGCCTCGTTCATCCGCCCGGCCACGGGGACCGCCACGCCCGCACCCACGGGTTCGGCCGGGCCAGGACCCTCGCACTCCCATCCCGCCGGCCGCCCCGCAGGCGGCTACGGCCACTGATCGCGCGGCTCACCGCGACCGGCCGCGGAAACACCCACCCTCGGCCGGTCGCCCGTTTCCGGGAGGCGGTATGACTGTGCACATGGATAAGGCACACATCGGAGTGACGGGCCTGGCCGTCATGGGCCGCAACCTCGCCCGGAACTTCGCCCACCACGGCCATGTGGTCGCGGTGCACAACCGCTCGGAAAGCCGTACGACCCGCTTCATGGAGGAGCACCGCGACGAGGGCGCGTTCCTGCCGGCGAGCACGATCGAGGAGTTCGTGGCCTCCCTCGAACGTCCCCGCAAGGCGATCATCATGGTCAAGGCCGGAGCGCCGACCGACGCGGTGATCGAGGAGCTCGCCGCCGTCATGGAGCCCGGCGACATGATCATCGACGGCGGCAACGCCCTCTACGCGGACACCCGCCGCCGGGAGGCGGCGCTGCGCGAGCGGGGCATCCACTTCGTCGGCACCGGCATCTCCGGCGGCGAGGAGGGCGCGCTCAACGGCCCGAGCATCATGCCCGGCGGCGACCCCGAGGCGTACGAGACGCTCGGCCCCCTGCTCGAGGACATCGCGGCGAAGGTCGACGGGGTGCCGTGCTGCGTCCACGTCGGCCCCGATGGCGCCGGCCACTTCGTCAAGATGGTGCACAACGGCATCGAGTACGCCGACATGCAGCTCATCGCGGAGTCGTACGACCTGCTCAGGCAGGCCCTCGGGCTGGACCCGAAGGAACTGTCCGAGATCTTCCGCGAGTGGAACCGGGGCGACCTGGAGTCGTACCTCATCGAGATCACGGCGGAGGTGCTGGGCCACACCGACGCCGCCACGGGCAAGCCGTTCGTGGACGTGGTGGTGGACCAGGCCGAGCAGAAGGGCACCGGCCGCTGGACCGTGCAGAGCGCCCTCGACCTCGGCGTTCCGGTCACCGGAATCGCCGAGGCGGTGTTCGCCCGGGCGCTGTCGGGCCACCCGGAGCAGCGGGCCGCCGCCCGTTCGCTCGCCGGGCCGTCCGGCACGGCCGGCGACTCCGGCCTCGTCGAGGACGTGCGGCGGGCGCTGTACGCCTCGAAGATCGTCGCGTACGCCCAGGGGTTCGACCAGATGGCCGCCGCGAGCGCGGAGTACGGCTGGAACCTCAAGCTGGGCTCGATGGCCACGATCTGGCGCGGCGGCTGCATCATCAGGGCGCGCTTCCTCGACCGGATCAGGGCGGCCTACGACGCCGACCCGAACCTGCCGACGCTGCTGGTCGACCCCACCTTCGCCCAGGCCCTGGAGGAGGCCCAGGAGTCGTGGCGGCGGGTCGTGGCGACGGCGGCGACGATCGGGGTGCCCACGCCGGGCTTCTCCTCGGCGCTCGCCTACTACGACGGCCTGCGGCGCGACCGCCTGCCCGCCGCGCTGCTGCAGGGGCTGCGCGACTTCTTCGGCGCCCACACCTACCGGAGGGTCGACCGGGAGGGCTCCTTCCACACCGACTGGTCGGCGGACCGGGCCGAGCGGCCCGCCTGACCCCCCGGAAACGCGGTACGGCGCACGCCCGCGCGGGGGCGTGCGCCGTTCCGGCCCGGGTCCGGCTACTCGAAGGCGGCGGCCACCGGCTCCGCCTTCTCGCCGCCGGCGGCGCCGGGAGCGCCGCTGCGCAGCGGGACATGCGTGATGAAGGCGGCGATCACCGGGACGAGCGCGGCGAACACGACCGACCACAGGAAGACCGAGCCGATCGCGCTCGAGAGCGCCTCCAGGAACCCCGCATAGGCCGTCGGCGGAAGCTTGGCGAGTTGTGTCCTGTCGATCTGGCCGCCGCCGGAGCCGAGCAGGGCGGCCGCGTTGGCGCCGAACCTGGTGGTGATCTCGTCGGCGAGCCGGTTGTTGAAGATCGCGCCGAACAGCGAGATGCCGAACGACCCGCCGATGGAGCGGAAGAACGTGGAGGCGCTGCTGGCCACGCCGATGTCCTTCTGCTCGACGCTGTTCTGCGCGATCAGCATGGTCGTCTGCATCAGGAAGCCCATGCCGAGGCCGAGGACGGCGATGTAGACGCCGGTCCTCCAGGTGGGGGTGTGGACGTCCTGCGTCGACAGCAGCCACACGCCGATGGCCATGATCACGCCGCCGATCACCGGGAAGCTCTTGTACTTGCCGGTCTGGGTGATCGCCCTGCCGACGAACAGCGACACGACCATGGACGAGGCCATCATCGGGAGCAGGAGCAGCCCGGAGTTGGTCGCCGTGGCGCCCTGCACGATCTGCTGGAACATCGGCAGGAAGGTGATCGCGCCGAACATCGCGAAGCCGAGCAGGAAGCCGAGCGCGTTGATCAGCGTGAAGTTGCGGTTGCGGAAGACGTGCAGCGGCAGGATCGGCTCGGCCGCCCGCCGCTCGACCGGGATGAACACGGCCAGCGCGACGACCGCCAGCCCCGCGAGGCCCAGGATCTGCCACGAGCCCCAGGGGTAGCCGTGCTTCTGGCCGCCCCACGAGGTGATCAGCACGATCGCGGTGATCGCCACGGTGAGGACGGCCGCGCCGAGCCAGTCGATGCGGTGCTGGGTCCGGTTCTTCGGCAGGTGCAGCTTGAGGATCAGCCAGATCAGCGCCACCCCACCGAGCGGGAGGTTCACGTAGAAGGCCCAGCGCCAGTTCAGGTTGTCGGTGATGAACCCGCCGACCAGAGGCCCCGCGATCATGGCGAGCGACATGATCGCGGCCATGATGCCCTGGTACTGACCACGCTCGCGCGGCGGGACGAGGTCCCCGATGATCGCCATCACGCCGACGATGAGCCCGCCGGCGCCGAGGCCCTGCAGCGCCCGGAAGGCGATCAGCTCGATCATGCCGTCGCCGGTGCCGCCGAACAGCGACGAGCCCGCCATGCCGCACAGCGCGGAACCGGCCAGGAAGATGACGATCGAGCCGAGGAAGATGTTCTTGCGGCCGTAGAGGTCGCCGAGCTTCCCCCAGATCGGCGTGGAGACCGTGGTGCCCAGCACGTACGCGGTGGTGACCCAGGTGAAGTAGTCCAGGCCCTGGAGTTCCCCGACGATCCTCGGCATGGCGGTGCCGACGATCATGTTGTCCAGCATGGCCAGCATCATGGCGAGCATCAGGCCGGGTAAGACGATCATCACTTCCCGGGACCGGCCTGGCGCGGCCGCGGTCTCCGTGGTCATGGGTGCCCCCTTTGAAGGAATTTACTTACTTGCCGACAGGCTAGTGCCCGGGGCACGGTATTGTCCTTACTTGCCGGCCGTCAAGTCAATTAGGAACAGCAGGATATGGGTGCTCATACCGACACGCGCAGCCGCATCCAGGAGGTCGCGATCAGGCTCTTCACCGAACAGGGGTACGAGGCGACGTCGCTCCGGGAGATCGCCGAGGCCCTCGGCGTGACCAAGGCGGCCCTCTACTACCACTTCCGGACGAAAGAGGACATCGTCGCCAGCCTGGTCGAGGACCGCATCAAGGCGCTGGACGAGCTGATCGCGTGGGCGAACCGGCATCCCCGCGACGCCGGGACCCGCGGGGAGCTGATCACCCGCTACTCCGCCCTGATGACCCGCGGGCGCGCCCACGAGGTCATGCACTTCATGGACCGCAACAAGACGGCGCTGCGCGGCCACGCCAAGGTGGACCTCATGCGCGAGCGCATGGGCGAGCTGATGCAGGCGCTGTACGAACCGGACGATCCGCTGCCGGTCAAGCTCAGGCGGTCCATGGCCCTGTTCGCGATGCACGCGGCGTGGTTCTTCGTCAGGGACGAGGCGACGTCCGAGGAGGAGCGGACCGCGGCGGGGTTGCAGGTCGCCCTGGAATTGGCCGAGGGTTCAGGCGGTTGATCCCCCTCTGATGGGAAGGTGATCGACATGCTCTTCGGACAGGAACACGTCAAGCGCTACATCGAGACCGACGGTGAGGAGGGCCACGACTGGGAGGGCACCACCGTGGCCATCCTCACGACCCGGGGCCGCAAATCGGGACAGCCCCGCAGCACCCCGCTGATCTACCAGCCGTACGGCGACGCCTACCTGGTGGTGGCGTCCAAGGGCGGGGCCGACGAGCACCCGCTGTGGTACCTCAACCTCCAGGCGGACCCCGAGGTGGAGTTCCAGATCAAGGGAGACAGGTTCAGGGCGAGGGCCCGTACGGCGACTCCTGAGGAGCGTCCGGACATGTGGCGGACGATGACCGCCACCTGGCCCGCGTACGACGAGTACGCCACCAAGACCGCCCGGGATATCCCGGTCGTCGTCATCGAACGCGTGTGAGGCCTCGCCGGCGTGCAGGTGGCTGCGCCCCGTCCCGGTCGGAGACGCCGAGAATCTCCACCGGGACCGAGGGGCGGCGAGCCGCCCCTGGACCCCCGATCCCGCCGCACGGCCCGCCGCGCTCCCGGCGCCGGCGCGCCGTGACTCGTGCGGCCGTCGGCGGTATCTTTCCCGGGTGATCCTCAGGAGCCGCGCCCTCTCCGGCAACCGCGTGGCCTTCAGGCACAGGGAGGTCCCGTGAGCGACGGCCGCACCGCCGAAATCATGATCGCCGAGGCCCGCAAGGCCTTCTGGGTCATGGTCGGCTTCCTGGGGTTGATCTGGGTCGTGCAGGTGGCCAACTGGGCCGCGGACTACTCGCTCAGCTACAGCTACGGCATCAGGCCCTGGGACCTCGAGCGGCTCCCCGGGGTCGTCTCCGCGCCGCTCCTGCACTGGAGCTGGGCCCACATCGAGGGCAACTCCGGTCCGCTGTTCATCTTCGGGTTCCTCGCGGCCTACCGGGGTGTGCGGCGCTTCCTCGGCGTGACCGGGCTGATCGCCGTCGCCAGCGGGCTCGGCTCGTGGTTCACCGCCGACTCCTCCACGGTCGGCGCGGGCGCGAGCGGGCTGGTGTTCGGCTACTTCGGGTACGTCCTCGTGCGCGGAGCCTTCGACCGGCACCTGATCGACATCGTCATCGGCCTGGTCATGGGCCTGTGTTTCGCCTACCAGTTCGCCGGGCTGCTGCCGGCCGAGGGCATCGGCTGGCAGGCCCACGTGTTCGGTTTCGCGGGCGGCATCCTCGGCGGCTACCTGTTCCGCGACCGGCGGGCCAAAGGCACGACCAAGGGCACGACCGGGGGCACGACCCCCGGCGGGGCCGCCCCGCCCGATTCGCGGTCGGCCCTGCTCAAGGAGATCGAAGACCTCGGCCTCTGATCCCCGCGAAGCCGCCGACGCCGTCGTGAGGATCTCACGGGCACGGCGCCCACCCCGTTCGCCCGCGGGGAGCACGCGGAGGCGACGCCACGAATCGGCGCGTGTCGCCGGCATATCGAAAACCTCATACGGGCCGGCAACCGCTCGCTGCCTTGACTGGCCGCATGGCGCAAACCTCACCATCGGCACGGACGAGGACCCGCCGGATGCGCCGGCTCCTGGTCACCGGCCTGATTGTCGTCACAGCCGTCATCGCTGTCTTCGTCCACCGGTCGCAGCGTTCCTCGTCGTTCCCGTCGGAATCCCCCGTGAAGCACTCCCCGGTCCCGCCGCTCGCAACGGCCTCCCCGGCAGCACCATCGGGTGCTGGTCACAGTGAGCACCGTGATGCGCCCGGCGAAGCCGGCGGTGCCGTCCCGGACGGCGTGACGGTCTTCGACGACGAGGTCCCGGGCGTGGCCAACCTCGATCGAGGTCTGCTCAGGGCCCTCCGCCAGGCGGCGACGGACGCCGCGGACGACGGAATCGAGTTCTACGTCAACAGCGGCTGGCGCTCTCCGGAGTACCAGGACCGGCTTCTCCGCGAGGCCATCTCCACGTACGGGTCCGAAGACGAGGCCAGGCGATGGGTGGCCACCCCGGCGACGTCCTCTCACGTGACGGGGGACGCGGTCGACGTCGGGCACTCCGATGCGACGGCGTGGCTGTCCGAACATGGTGCGGAGTACGGCTTGTGCCAGATCTACAGAAACGAACCCTGGCACTACGAACTCCGCGTCGAAGCGATCGATCGTGGTTGTCCGCGCATGTATGCCGATCCCACCCAGGACCCGAGGATGCGGGGGTGACCGCCGCCTCCCGGTCCTGCCCCCGGACGCGCGGCCCGGCGCCCACGGCGCCGCCGCCGGGCGGCGGGATCAGGGCTCGCCGTGATCCGGCGGGTGGAAGGGGATGCGGGCGGTGAGCGCGAACCCGCCCTCCGCGGTCGGCCCGTACGTGAGCCGCCCGCCCACGAGCGTGACGCGCTCGCGAAGGCCGGGCAGCCCGTAGCCGCCCCCCGCGTCCGCGGGCACCCGGACCGGCACGGCACGGCTCTTGCCGCTGTTGACCACGGACACGTTCAGCACGTCGCCGTGGGCCTCGCAGACCACCTGCACGTCGGTCCCGGGCGCGTGTTTGCGCACGTTGTTGAGGCCCTCCTGGACGACGCGATAACAGGCGTGACCGGCCTGCCGCGGCAGCGTCTCCTCCGGCACGTCGTAGTGCAGGGCGACGCGCAGGCCGGTCGCCCTGCTCTCCTCGACCAGGCGCGGTATCCCCTCGACGCTCTCGGCCGAGGGCGGCAGGTCCTTGCGCCGCAGCGCCGTGAGCAGCTCGCGCAGCTCGGTCAGCGCCCGCACGCCCTTGTCCTCGATGTTCCTGGCCAGCTTGCGGATCTCGTCGAGCTCGTCGGTGTCCTGGATGAGACCGGCGTTGAGGACCATCACGGTGACCGCGTGCGTCACCGTGTCGTGCAGTTCACCCGCGATGCGGCGGCGTTCCTGGGCGGCGGCGCGCTCCTCCCGCGCCCGCACGCCCGCCCGCAGCTCCCGGATCATCGAGCGGTAGCGCCACACCCAGGTGCCCACCAGCGCGGGCAGGAAGACCAGCGTGATCGCCCGCACCGTCACGGCGACGGGCAGCTTGTCGGTGTAGGGGCTCGTGTAGTCGGCCAGCGCGTGGACCCCCGCCAGCACGGCGGTCACCCACGGCCAGGATCGCACCGTGTTCCGCGAGGTCATCGAGTACGCCGCCAGCATCAGCGGCATCGTCTGGCCCGTGAGCAGGGCGCAGGCGACGGTGGCCGCGACCACGGGCCAGGCCACACTGCGCCGCACCAGCATCGACGCGGCCGCCGCGCCCCCCACGGCGATCTGCGCCCACCACGGCACGGCGAGGAACGGCAGGGCCGGGAAGGAGCGGCCGAACACGACCGCCGGAACCGCGAAGGCGAGGACGGCGACGGCGAGCAGCACGTCGGCCGCCGCCTCCCGGCGCGCGGCGAGCCCGGCCCACTTCTCCCCCATACCGCTAGTTTGTGGGTTTGACCTGCGGCTTCGCGCAGCGCCACACCCCTTTGACGTAGCTGTGCCACACCTTGCCGTACGACGGGGCGGTCGAAACAGTCATGCGTCTTGGGCAGGATAAGAGGCGTGAGCGAAAGCATGAGCCTCCTCCGCCGTCTTCCGTCCGGCTCCGACCCCGACGCGCTGTTCGACGCGTTCGTGTCATGGAACGCCGATCGGGGGCTCACGCTCTACCCGGCGCAGGAGGAGGCGCTGATCGAGGTCGTCTCCGGCAACAACGTGATCGTGTCCACGCCGACGGGCTCGGGCAAGAGCCTCGTCGCGGCCGGGGCGCACTTCGCGGCGCTGGCCCGGGACGAGATCAGCTTCTACACCGCGCCGATCAAGGCGCTGGTGTCGGAGAAGTTCTTCGACCTGTGCGCGTTGTTCGGCACCGAGAACGTCGGCATGATGACCGGCGACGCCACCGTGAACGCCGACGCGCCCGTCATCTGCTGCACCGCCGAGATCCTCGCCCAGATCGCGCTGCGCGACGGCGCCGACGCCGACGTCGGCACCGTGATCATGGACGAGTTCCACTTCTACGCCGAGCCCGACCGCGGCTGGGCCTGGCAGGTGCCGCTGCTGGAGCTGCCGCAGGCGCAGTTCGTGCTGATGTCGGCCACGCTCGGCGACGTCGAGCGCTTCCAGACCGACCTCACCCGCCGCACCGGCCGCCCCACCAGCGTCGTCAAGCACGCCGAGCGGCCGGTGCCGCTGATCTACTCCTACCGGACCACTCCCCTGCACGAGACGCTGGAGGAGCTGCTGTCGACCCAGCAGGCCCCGGTCTACGTCGTGCACTTCACCCAGGCCGCGGCGATGGAGCGCGCCCAGGCCCTGATGAGCATCAACATGTGCACCAAGGCCGAGAAGGAGGCCATCGCCGCCCTCATCGGCAACTTCCGCTTCACCACCCGCTTCGGCCGGGCCCTGTCCCGGCTCGTGCGGCACGGCATCGGCGTGCACCACGCCGGCATGCTGCCGAAGTATCGCCGCCTGGTGGAACGGCTGGCCCAGGCGGGCCTGCTGAAGGTGATCTGCGGCACCGACACGCTCGGCGTGGGGGTGAACGTCCCGATCCGCACCGTGCTGTTCACCGCGCTGTCGAAGTTCGACGGCACCAAGGTGCGGCGGCTGCGGGCGCGGGAGTTCCACCAGATCGCCGGGCGGGCCGGCCGGGCCGGCTTCGACACGGTCGGGTACGTCGTCTGCCAGGCGCCCGACCACGTCATCGAGAACGAGAGGGCGCTGGCGAAGATCGGCGACGACCCCAAGCGGCGCCGCGGCTACGCGCGCAAGAAGCCCCCGGAGGGGTTCGTCGGCTGGAGCGAGGACACCTTCGAGAAGCTCCAGACGGCCGAGCCCGAGCCGCTGACCTCCCGCTTCAAGGTCAGCAACGCCATGCTGCTGTCGATCATCAACCGGCCCGGCGACTGCTTCCAGGCGATGAAGCGACTGCTCACCGACAACCACGAGGACCGCAAGGCGCAGCGCCGCCACATCAGCCACGCCATCGCGATCTACCGCTCGCTGCTGGCCGGCGGCATCGTGGAGAAGCTCGCCGAGCCCGACGAGCACGGCCGGATGGCCCGGCTCACCGTCGACCTGCAGGAGGACTTCGCGCTCAACCAGGCGCTGTCCACCTTCGCGCTGGCGTCCTTCGAGCTGCTCGACCGCGAGTCCCCGACGTACGCGCTGGACCTGGTCTCGATCGTCGAGTCCACGCTGGACGACCCCCGCCAGATCCTGCACGCCCAGCTCAACAAGGCCAGGGCCGAGGCGGTCGCGCAGATGAAGGCCGACGGCATCGAGTACGAGGAGCGGATGGAGCGCCTCGCCGAGATCACCCACCCGATGCCGCTGGCCGACCTGCTCTTCGGCGCGTACGAGACCTATCGGCGCGGGCACCCGTGGGTCGGCGACCACGTCGTCAGCCCCAAGGCCATCGTGCGCGACATGTACGAGCGGGCCATGACCTTCACCGAGTACATCCAGTTCTACGAGCTGGCCCGCTCGGAGGGCACGGTGCTGCGCTACCTGGCCGACGCCTACCGCACGCTGTCGAAGACGGTGCCCGAGCACCTGAAGACCGACGACCTGGTGGACCTCATCGAATGGCTCGGCGAGCTGGTGCGCCAGGTCGACTCCAGCCTCATCGACGAGTGGGAGAAGCTGGCCAACCCCGCCGAGGCGCTGGAGGCCGGCGAGGAGCTGGAGACCAGGGCCCGTCCGGTCACCGCCAACGCGCGCGCCTTCCGGGTGCTGGTCCGCAACGCGATGTTCCGCATGGTGGAACTCGTCGCGCTGGACCGGGAGGAGGAGCTGGCCGAGCTCTACCCGGACGTCGACTGGGCCGCGGCCATGGACGCCTACTACGAGGAGCACGACGAGGTCCTCACCGGCCCGGCCGCCCGCGGTCCCGCCCTCCTGCTCATCGAGGAGGAGAAGGAGCTGTGGCGGGTGCGTCAGATCATCGACGACCCGGCCGGCGACCACGACTGGGGCATCAGCGCGGAGGTCGACCTGGCCGCCTCCGACGAGGAGGGCACCGCCGTCCTCCACGTCACCGGCCTCACCCGGCTCTGAAGGGGCCTTGCGACGGCTCTCAGCCGTAGAACCTCCTCGCGCCCTCGTGGAGCGGCACGGGGTCGGTCCTGGGCGCGTCGGCGAGGGTGATCTCCTTGGCCGACACGTGCACCTTCTCCAGGTCGGCCTTGTGGTCGAAGAGCAGCCGGGTGAGCTCCTCCGCGAGCTTGGCGTCCATCGCCGCGTTCACCACGAGCAGGTTCGGCACGACGATGGCCGGCACGTCGGACGGCGTGCCGTACGCGCCCTTGGGGATCGTGCCCGCGGCGTAGACGGGGCCGTGGGCGGCGCGCACGGCGGGCAGCACGTCGTCCAACGGCACGAACGCCACCTCGTCCCGCATGCTCGTCACCAGGTCGGTGATGCCCGAGGTGGGCAGGCCGCCCGACCACACCAGCGCGTCGAGGGTGCCGTCCTTGAGTCCCTGCACGGTCTCGGGCAGCGACAGCGCCTGGCGTTCGACGTCCTTGTCCGGGTCGAGCCCGGCGGCGGCGAGCAGCCGCAGCGCGATCACCTCCGTCCCCGAGTTCGGCGATCCCGTGGACACGCGCTTGCCGCGCAGGCCGGCGACGGACGTGATCCCGGCGTCGGTCCGCGCGATCACGTGGGTGTAGTTGCCGTAGAGCCGGGCGAGCGCGCGGATCGGCTGCGGCGCGGTGAAGGCGCCGGTGCCCCTCACCGCGTCGGCGGCCGTGTCCGCGAGTGTGAAGGCGATGTCCGACTGTCCCCTGACCACGCGCTGGATGTTCTCCACGGAGGCGCCGGTGGCCTCCGCGGTCGCCCGGTGGCCCGGCAGGTGCTTGTCGATCAGCTCGGCGAACCCGCCGCCCAGCACGTAGTAGACGCCGGTGGTGTTGCCGGTGGCGATCGACAGGCGGGTGCCGTCGCCCTCCCGCTCGGCCGACCGGTCGCCCCCGCAACCGCCGGCCAGCAGTGCCGCGGTGACGGCCAGCGCCGTCACGAGCTTGAACCTCACAGTCGCGCCTCCCTGTGTCTGCGGACGAGGTGAACGGCGAGCGCCAGGACTGCGGCGCCCAGCCCGGCCAGCACGGGCCCGGGCGCAAGGACGAGCAGCAGGACCGCGGCGAGCGCGCACAGGCCCCGCTCGACCGGTCCGGCGGGGCCGGCGATCCAGCCGCCGGTCGTCACCGCGAGAGCGGCCACCGCGAGCGCCGACACGGCCGCGGCGAGCAGGACCTCGCCGATCGGGCCCTGCGCCAGCAGGGCCGCGCCCGGCGGCGTGAGCACGAACGCGAACGGCACCAGGAACGCCGGGAGCGTGTACTTCCAGGTGGCCCACATCGTTCGGTGCGCGTTGCCGCCCGTGATCGCCGAGGCGGCGAAGGCCGACAGCGCCGTCGGCGGGCTCACCTCGGACAGCACGGCGTAGTAGAAGATGAACATGTAGGCCTCGGCCGGCGTCACGCCGAGGTTCAGCAGGGCGGGGCCGATGATCACGGCGGCGATGACGAAGGACGCCGTGACCGGCACGGCCAGCCCGAGCAGCAGCACGGCCAGCGCGCAGGCGACGGCGGTGACCGCGAGGTTCCCCCCGGACAGGCCGACGATCAGCGAGCCGGCCTTGAGCCCGAGCCCGGTGAGCGTGACCACGCCGACGATCGTCCCCGCCGCCGCGCAGGTGACCGCGACCGGCAGCACCCCGGTCGCGCCCGCCGCCAGGGCCCGTACGGCGCGGCGCGGCGTGAGCCGGTTCTCGCCGCCGGGGGTGCGATCCAGGAACGACAGCGCGAAGGCCAGCAGCGTGGCGTACACGACCGCCCGGAACGGCGACTGGCCGAGGGCCATCAAGGCGATGATCACGAACAGCGAGCTGAAGTGGTAGCCGAAGCGCCTGATCAGCGGCCAGGGCCTGGCCGCGTCCACCGGCACCGCGTGCGTGCCGTACCTGCGGGCGTCCATCTCGATGGCGAGGAAGACGCCCAGGTAGTACAGGACCGTAGGGATCGTCGCGTAGACGAGCACGGTGAGGTAGCTCACCCGCAGGTACTCGGCGATGATGAACGCCGCCGCGCCCAGCGTCGGGGGCGACAGGATCGCGCCGATGCCCGCCGCGGCCAGCACTCCCCCGGCCTGCTCGCGCGGATAGCCGGCCCGGCGCAGGATCGGCCAGGCCACGCTGCCCACGCTCACCGTGGTGGCCACGCCGGAGCCGCTCACCGTGCCGAGCAGGAAGCCCGCGAGCGTGACGGTGCGCCCCGGCGCGGAGCGCGAACGGCGGAACGCCGCGAAGGAGACGTCCACGAAGAACCGTCCCGCCCCCGAGTGGTCGAGCACCGCGCCGTAGATCGTGAACAGGATGATGTAGGTCGCGGCGACGTCGAGGGGCACGCCGTAGACGCCCTCCGTGCCCATCGTGAACGCCGCCACGATCCGGTCCAGGTCGTAGCCCCGATGGCCCAGCGCCCAGTCCGCGGGCAGGTAGCCGCCGTAGTAGGCGTACGCCGCGAAGACCGCGCACACCACGGGCAGGATCCAGCCCACGGTCCGCCGGCACGCCTCCAGGAGCAGCAACGTGAGCAGCGCTCCCGCCGCCACGTCGAGCGGCGTCGGCGCGTACGCCCGGCGGATGAGGTCGTCGAAGACCACGAGCGGATACGCGCAGACCGCGAGGGACAGCCCCGCGAGCACCCAGTCGAGCACGCCGGGCCTGTCCCGGCCCCCGCGCCGCGCCTTGTAGCAGACGAACGCCAGCGGCAGCACCACGGCGAGGAACGCCATCCGGTACGGCAGGACTGGCCCCGGCCGGAAGGTCTGGTACAGCGCGTAGAGCGACAGGGCGAGCGCGACGATCGTGACCAGTGCCGCCGGGCGGCCCGGAAGGCGCCGTGCGGGACGCTCCGCGTCGAACTCGGCGACGAGGTCCTCCGCCGACGTCTCGTGCCGGGTCTCGGTCACGCGTCTCCCCTGGGTGCGGCAAGCCCTTGACCGCAAGGTACGCCGAGATCTGACTCCGCGCAGTCACAATTCGGATCACAGTCCGGTCACGGACGGTAGCACCGCTCTCACCCACGCCCGCCGGTCGATGCGGAGGGCGAGTGCCGGAGACGGCGGCTATGCGCCGGTTCTGCGGGCGGACCGCAGGATGTAGGCGGCGAGCACCGCGGCCCCGGCGACGGCCTGCGCCGCGACGTACGGCACGACGTCGGCGGGCCGCGTGACCAGCGCGGCGAGCGCGGGCAGGGACCCGAGCAGCGCGACGTCCGGCCCCGTAGCCGCCCAGATGAGCGGACCGGTCGGCACCGCGCCGCCGGGGGTGTCGATGACCGGCATGGAGTGGTCGACGGGCCGCCGCCGGGCCATCCGCAGCGCCCCCGCCGCCAGCGCGGGCGCGGCCGCCGGGCCGAGCGTCCACCAGGCCCCGGCCGGCAGCGCGCCCGCGGCCTGGAGACCCGCCAGCGCGAGCGCCGACCAGACCGCGGCCAGCAGCGCGGGCAGCACCGCCCGGGCGGTCGTCGCGGCCCTGGCGTCCACGGCCAGCATCCGGGCGAGGGCGGGGTCGCCACCGTCGCGCCGGACCCCTCCGGTGCACATCGCGGCGGCGGTCAGCGCCCCGCCCAGCAGCACCCCGCACAGCAGCACCCCGGCGGCGGGCGCCGAGCCGCCGGCGGCGTTCGCGCAGACGGCGGGCAGCGCCGCCGCGCAGAGCAGCGCCGCCAGGCGGCCCGGCCGCCTGCCCACCCGCAGCCACTCCTGCCATGCCAGCGCGGACGCCGGGCCGAGCCGTGACACCAGGCGGGGCCAGGGGCGGGAGCGCAGCGCCCGGCCGCGCCAGTGGACGTCCTCCGCGACCCAGGTGAGCATCCCGGGGTCCAGCGTCGTCGCGGCCGAGGTCACCCGCGCCGTACGGGTCGAGGACGCCAGGATCGTGCGGGCGGGGATGCGGCCGAGCGCCGCCCAGGCCCGTCGTACCAGGAAGGCGGCCACCATGGAGGCCACGCCCGCGACCGCCGCGCCCAGGGACGCGGGCGCCCCGGCGACGGCGGCGAGGATCCGCCGGCCGGGGCCCGCGCCGGACACGGCCGCGAGCACGGCCACGGAGAACATTCCGGCGATCAGGAACTGCAGCCGGGTGTCCGCCGCCGGGGACTGCTGGCCGAGCACGGCCGCGGCCATGCCGCCCACGCCCGCGGCGACGCCGAGCACCAGCGCCGCCGCGAGGCGCGCGCCGAGATCGCCGGGTGCCCCGAACACCGACAGCGCCGCGAGCCCGAGCGCCGCCCCGGTGAGCGCCGCCGCCGACAGCAGGAGCAGCGCCGTACGGCTCAGCACGGCCCGGCGGGGCAGCGGCGAGGTCACCAGCCATGCGGCGTCGGCGGCGGGCAGCACGACGGGGCCGAGCGCCCGCGCGAGGGCGAGGAGACCCGCGTAGGCCGCCGCGACCAGCGCGACCCCGGCGCCGATGCGCGCCGGGTCGGCGTGCCGGGCCAGCCCGGCGAGGGCCTCGGCGACCGGACGGCCGAGCACCGCGGCGGCGACGAGCAGGCCGAAAACGCTGGTGTACCGGTCCGACCAGGTCGCCGGCCGCCCGCGGTGGGCGCGCAGGTAGGCGAAGGCGGGATGCGCCCGTGCGGTCGCCGGGATCACGACGCCGCTCGCAGCGTGATCACGCGGGCTCCCGTGTCCTGCGCGAGCGGCGCGTCGTGGGTGGCCATCACGACCGTGCCTCCTTCGGCGGCGTAGCCGCGCAGGATCACCGCGAGCCGCCGTCTGAAGCCGGCGTCCAGGCCGCGCTCCGGCTCGTCGAGCAGGAGCAGGCGGCTCGGCCGGAGCAGCGCCATCGCCAGCGACAGCCGCTGCCGCTGGCCGGTGGACAGCGACAACGGGGCGAGGTCGGCCCTGGCGGTCAGCTCGAAGGTCTCCAGCGCCTCGTCCACCGTCAGGCGGGCGTCCTGGTGCACGGCCTCCATCAGTTCGAGGTGTTCGCGTACGCTCAGGCCCGGATACCAGGCGGGCTCGTCGCCGGCCTGCACGACGTGCCGCCAGAAGTCCGGCAGGTCCGCCGGCGGCCCGCCGAGGACGTCGATCTCGCCGCGCGGCGAGGAGTGCAGACCGGCCAGGCAGCGCAGCAGCGTGGACTTCCCGACGCCGTTCTCCCCCATGACGGCGACGATCTCACCCGGAGCCGCGGTGAGGTCGACGCCGCGCAGCACGGGCACTCCGCCCAGGTCCAGCCCCACCCCGCGGGCCGTGATGATCGCGTTCGCCATGCCCAGAGCCTACGTGCCCGTGCCGCGCCCCCGCCTGCCCCGTTTCCGGGCAGCCCGCCTCCGCGTGCGAGCGCATAGCGTTGATCTTCCGGAGGATCCGTGGAGGTCGGACAGTGCGCGTGTTACTGAGAGTTCCCGCAGTCATCCTCGGCGCCTTCGCGGCGTTCACGGCGGCCTCGGGGCTGCTGTATCCGTTCCTGCGGCCCGACATCTATCCCACGCTCGGGCATCCGTTCACCTCCGACCCGCTGCTCACCGGGTCGTGGGGCGGGACCACCCTGGCGGGCGCCTGGGCGGTCCATGCGGTGGTCGCGCTCGCGTTCGTGCTGCCGGTCCTCCTGCTCGCGCGCTGGTTGTGGCGGACGGGGGCGCGCCGCACGCCCGCCTCAGGCCGAGGCTGACGCGCCTGCGCCGGGCGCG